>JANPOJ010000429.1:0-10535 GCA_031427935.1 Ilumatobacteraceae bacterium
ACACTTTGTTGACGTTGATATCGCCTTTGGACTTCCTTGGGTTCGCCATTGCAAATGTGCAAAATCCGGCCAAGCCCGGGTCAACCCGATCATGTACCTGGCCGATGGCGACGCATACGTGGTCTTCGCATCGAAGGCCGGCGCGCCGACGAGCCCCGACTGGTATCACAATCTGATCGCCAACCCGCGAGCATCGGTGGAGGTGGGTGAGGCGACGGTCAACGTGGTCGCCAAGGTCGCCGAGGGCGACACGCGCGAACGACTCTGGTCGTCCCAGAAGGAGCTCTACCCCGGGTTCGCCGAGTACGAGGCCAAGACCACGCGCCTCATCCCGGTCGTCGTACTCGAACCCGCGTGACGTCACCTGTCGATGCCCCGTCGGTCGAGGCCATCCGCAACAACCGAGCTCGACTCGGCGACCTCGTTGTCACCACGCCCATCCGCAGGCTCGTCGACGATGCATTGGCTGCGGCCGTCGGTGACTCGACCACGGTCTGGTTGAAGGAGGAACTGTTCCAGCGAACGGGCAGTTTCAAGCCACGTGGTGCGCTCTCGGTGATGCTCGATCTCGACGCCGCCGCGTTGGCGCGCGGGGTCACGGGCGTCTCCGCCGGCAACCATGCGATCTCGCTCGGTTACTCGGCGCGCATGCTCGGTACTACGGCGACGGTCGTGATGCCGAAGAACGCCAACCCGTTTCGGGTGCAGGTGTGTCGCGAGTTCGGCGCCAACGTGGTGCTGGTCGACAACGTGCACGATGCCTTCGACCGGGTCAAACAGATCGAGCTCGAGGAGGGTCGAACCTTCGTGCATCCATACGAGGGTCCGAAGACCGCGCTCGGCACTGCCTCGGTGGGCATGGAGTTCATCGATCAGATTGCGGCGGCCGGCACGACGCTCGACGCCGTGATCGTCGCGGCCGGCGGCGGGGGGTTGACGGGCGGTGTTGCCTGCGCCGTCAAGCAGATGAGCCCGGCGACCGCCGTGTACGTCGTCGAACCCGAGGGTGCCGACAGCCTCAACCGCAGCTTCAAGGCCGGCTCGCCCCAAGCGATCGAGGCGGTGCGCACCATCGCCGATTCGCTGGGCGCGCCGCACTGCGAGCCGTACTCGTTCGCCCTCAACCGGCAATTCGTCGATGAGATCGTTCTGGTCGACGACGACCAGATTCGCGACGCCATGCGGTTGCTGTTCCGTGTCGCCAAGCTGGCCGTCGAGCCCGCGGGTGCCGCAGCGCTCGCTGCGCTGATGTATCCGCTGCGCCAGCGGCTCGAGGGCCGTACCGTCGGCCTCGTCGTGTGTGGCGCCAACATCGACGCGGAGACGTTCGCCCGCCACATCCTCGTGCCGTAGCGAGGTCAGTCGCCGGTTCGTCTGTAGTGGAGGAAGAGGGTGCCCTTCGCTGACTTCTCCAGATCGATGAGGTCGAATTGTTGGAGTTTCATCTCGGTATCGACGGAGAAGAGTCGCTTCCCGTGCCCGGCGATCGTCGGGGGCATCACCAGCCGAAGTTCGTCGACGAGCTGGTCGGCGATCAGAGATCGGGCCAGTTCGGTGCTGCCGTGGATGCCGATGTCGCCCCCTGATCCTTGCTTCAGTTGGCGAACGTAGTCCGTGACGGGCGTCGTGATTCGTGTTGCGTTCTGCCAGCGCTCGGTGAGCTCGCTGGACGTTGCAACGTGCTTGCGGACTGCGTTGATGAACGGCGCGAACGGTTCGAGATCGGAGGTTGGCCAGTAGCCGACCCAGTAGTCGTACGTGCCTCGACCCAGGAGCACGTCGGTCTGGGGCTCGATCACCCGGGCGATGAGTTCGAACAACTCGGGCCCGTCGTCGAAGAACCAATCGCTGGGCTCTTCGGCAACGCCGTCGAGCGAGAGCCAGTGGAGGAGGACGACGTTGCGCATGCTGATCTCTTTCAGGTGGTCGGTGCGGCTCGAGTTTCGAGGATGGCGAGGTCACGAACGGCGTAGCGACGGTACTCGCACTCCTCGTTGAACACGACGCGCAGACACCCGCGCATCGACAGCGATTCCTCGCCCCAGCCGGGTGCTGGTTCACCGGTGCGCGTTGCCTCGGGCTCGGTATCGGTGACACCGGCGAGAATGCTGCGCATCAGCGCCATGCGGTCTGCGCGAATGTCCATCACTTCCGAGAATGATGGTCTCGCAGCGATGACGAGACCGAGGCCCGCTGCGTCCGCGGCGGGGTAGTCCGTGGGTGGCAATCCGAGTCGGTGGTACGGCATCGCCTGACCGAGGACCATTCGACCGACCCCTACGTCGGTGGCGAAGACGAGGTGACGCAGTGTCTCGACCAACGACCACTCGCCGTCGCTCGTTGCTTCGCGAGCTGATTCCGGGAGTCGCTGCGCATCGGCGAGCGTGTCGGACCAGAGGCCCTCGATCGTGTCCCACATCGCCCGATGGTCGTCGGAACCTCGATCGCTCCGTGCCGCGCTCCGGATATCGCCGGTCGTTCGGTGTGTTCGACCGCGCATTGTTGGGCGCGGGAATACGCCTGGGAATGCCGAAATCGCGCCCGACCATCTTGCCGACTCCGACGAGAGCAGCGCTCAGAATCGGCGATGTGGAACGGGCTACCGGGAGCCGCGGAGGACGGCGGTGGCCCACATCGTGGCGGTGCCGAGGCGGTTGATCAACGACGTGGCGCCGAACGTGGGGTCGGGAGTGAGGTCGGCGTTGTACGGGGTGGCCCCGCCGAAGATCAAGAAGCTGCCCGCGCCTACCGCGCGCAGGTTCTGCATGTGGCGGGTGATCCTGCTGGCAGTGGGGGAGTAGGGACCGTGCTTCAAGGCGTTGACGGCAACCATCAGATGGTTGACCTGACCGCTGAACTCGGCGGTCAAGGCGAGCGCGGCCGCCTCGTCGTACGAGTCGAAGCTGAGGTGTGCTCGCTGCTCGGGCATGTCGACCAGCGCCTTCGACAGCACCTCGGCGTAGGGGAGGTGGTTGGTGAACGGCCCGATCCCGGTTGCGGGAATCACCTGGTCGATCATGATGCGCCATCGCGCCACGAGCACCGCCCAGTCGGGGCTGGCGGGATCGAACTCGTCGCCCATGTCGAACGCCCGGATCCACTGCAGGTTCGGTGCCCAGAAGTCGATCGCCTGTTGACGGATCATCGCATCGGTCGACCACAGCCGGGCGTCGTACACGACCGTCTTCATGCCCTCGCCGGCGTTGAGGATGGTGAGGCGGCGGTACGTGTCGGGATCGACGTACCGGGGGCCCGGCTCAGCTGGGTGATAGGTCGACCAATCGGGGGGCATGCACGGCCCGAAGGTGGCGTCGATGCCCGCCTTCGTCGACAGCGTGTGCACCGCTTTCGCGGCGTTGGGTGCGTCGGGGTGAACGCCGCAAAAAGCCCAGGTCTCGACGGTCATGGGAGCTCCTTGTAGAAGACGATCGTGTCGACCAAGCCACCATCGGGCCACAGGGCGTATCCGGGGATCACTCCCACGCGTTGCCAGCCGAGCCGGTCGTAGAGCCGCTCGGCGGAATCACTGGCGGTGTCGAGCACCAACAACGTCTTACCGGCCTCCCGGGCAGTGGCCTCGGCAGCACGCATCAGCGCCTCGCCCACGCCGCGCTTTCTGGCACGGCGGTGCACGAGCATCTTGGAGACCTCGCCGCGATGCGGTTGGTTCTCCGGCGCCGACACGATGACCTGCACGGTACCGATGATGGCACGGCTGCCGGCCTCCTCGGCCAGCAACACGATTCGCTCGCCGCGCGTGGTGGCGTCGAGCGTGGCTATCCAGAACGCCTGTGCTCGGTCGTGGGTCGGCGGCGACATGAAACCGACCGATGCGTCGCCGTCGACGCAGTCGACCAGCACATCGGCCAGCGCGCTGGCGGTGGCTGCGTCGGTGCCGGCGCGACAGATGACGATCTGGTGGCTCACGAGGCGTTGGCCAACTCGGCGCGAGCGCGCTCGACCCGTGTGGCGCGGTCGGCCTGGCCGATGACTTGGCCGTTGAGGGTTGGGGCTTGGGTCATGTTGGCTTTCCTTTCGTCGGTGACGGTGCGCCGAGCAGTCGCTGCATCGTGTTGGTGAACTGCTTGGTCTGTTTGCTGTGCAGGCCGCCGAGCGGCTCGGTCAGTTGGTCCTGCAGCGCGAGCACGGTGACGATCGCCCGGTCGATCACCTCGGTGCCGGTCTCGGTCAGGGTCAGTTCGACGGCCCGTGAGTCGGACGGGTGTTGGGCCCGTTGCACCAGGCCGTTGCGCTCGAGGGTGCTGATGAGCTTGGAGACGAAGATTGCGTCGAGACCGATGTGGTCGGCAAGTTGGCGTTGACTCGGCCGGTCACCGCGGTGGGTCAAGCCGCGCAAGGAGGCGAGCAACGAATACTGCGCGTGGGTGAGCCCAAGGGGAGCGACGGCCCGATCGACGGCGGCCTGCCACTTCATCGTCAGCCGCCACATCAAGAAGCCGGGCGTCGGATCATGTGCAAATGTCACTGCTCGATATTCTACGCGGCAATAATATCCACGGCAACTATATTTGGGCGATACATTTGTCGCCGATGTCGAGACGGAGACAGCTACCTGCGGAGTGGGAACAGATCGTTCGCCGGAACGTCGCCTACTGGCACGTGTTGTCGGGGCCAGAGCAGGAACTCCTCACCGAGCTGGGCGAGTACCTCGTGACCACCAAGCGCTGGGAAGCGGCCAACGGGTTCGTGATGACCGACGAGATGATCGTGACGATTGCGATGCAGGCCGCGGTCTTGCTGCTCGGTCTCGACACCGACTACTTCGGCAAGGTCACCTCGATCATCGTGCACCCCACGACGTTTGCCATCCCCGGGCCGCGCGCCACGTCGATTCGAGGCATGGTCGACGAGGGCTCACTCCCGCTGTTGGGCGAGGCCCATCACGACCGCGGCCCGGTGCTGTTGGCCTGGGATCAAGTGCGCAGCGGGGCCCGGCACCGCGGCCGCGGCCACAACGTGGTGCTGCACGAGTTCGCCCACAAGATGGACATGCTCGACGGTGTGGTCGACGGCACGCCGCTGCTGCCGGACCAGGCGGCTCTCGACCGCTGGATCGCCGTCTGCGCGACCGAGCTCGAGCTGATGCGCCGAGGCGAGGGTGGACCGTTGCTCGACGATTATGCGGCCACCGACCCCGGCGAGTTCTTTGCCGTCGCCACCGAGGTCTTCTTCGATCGCCCCGTCGACTTTCGCAAGTCGAAGCCCGAGCTGTACGACGTGCTGGCCGGTTACTACCGCCAGGATCCGGCATCGCGCGAGCCACTACCGATCGTCACGCAACCGGGTTGACGACCTGCCCGACGAACAGCGTCGCGCTTGTTCGATCGTCGATGATGCGATACAAGAACGGCCGGTCGAGCACGACGGGCACGGGCGGGTTGACGGGGAGGCTCACGGGGTAGGCGAGGACCACCGTGGCAGCGGCCGCCTCGGTGCCTTTCTCATCCATCGCGACGTTTGTCTGGTGGAAGACCTTGTCGACGATCAGGCGCGGATCGTTGGCCACGCCGAGCAGCCCGCCTTTTGCGTAGGGAGCCGTCACGCCGAGCGTCTGCAAGGCGGGCGACAGCTCGGCGCTGAACTGGAGGTCGAACCGCGGCAGGCCGAGTGTGGACGGGCTCGTTTGGTTGGCGGTGTACTCGGTGAACACCCGGTCGAGGTCTGTGGCGATCTCGTCGAAGCGGCCCTCGTCGGGCAGGATGAACTGCGCCGTCAACCCACCGCTGTACGTCTTGTTCGCGCCGATCCAACCATCGCCGCTGGCCGACGAGTCGCTGCCGCCGTGCATCATCGGCACCGTGTGCTTGATGCCGTCGAGACCGTTGAACTGCTGGTCGGTCGTTGCCGATTCGTCGAACGTTCCGAGCCACGACGCCTTGAGGTACAAGGCGTTGACGAGGGCCAGCACGGTCTCCCGGCGGATTGCACCATCGGCGACCAGTTGGGGGATGCGGTCGTTGGTTGCCTCGGCCACGAAGGCGTTGATCGCGTGGGCCACCGCGTCGGGGTCGGCACTGAAGTCGACCTCGTTCAGCACTGGCCCGTAGTTCGACCCGACGGTCTGGAGGCAGGCCGGCTCGAACGGGTAGCCGCGCTGCAGGTAGGCAGCGTTGGCGATCCGCATCAGCACCTCTCCGGGGTCGTCGCCGGGGGAGAAGGCGGTCGGTGCTCGAGCTTCCAGGTCGTGCTGGAGTGCGTTCATCGAGGAATGGAACGCGACCGGGTCCTCGATGCGCAGCAGGGTGCGAAGTTGGGACTGCGCAAGACCGACCGTGCCGGGCTCCAGCATCGCCAGCGCATACGCGACGCTCGCAGGCGACACGGTCACGTTGCCGCCCGGCTGCGATGTGGCCCTGCCCGACGCGAACTGGTCCAACCCAACCCGAACGCCGAGATGGCTTGACCGGCGAGGTTGGGATCTGCGGTCGCCGTCACGCGTGCTGCGACCGGCACGACGACTGTGGCTGCACCTACTGGCACCGAGCTCGTCGTCGGAGCGGCGCCATCGTCTCCACACGATGCGGTGATCAACGCGAGCACTCCCACTACCCCGAATCGCCTGCCGTTCATCCTGCTTTGACGGTACACGCTGCTCGGCGGTTCCAGATTTTCTGAAACGTTCGGCGTTTCGATGACACGATGTCAGCATGCAGGAAGCGTCTGGGCTCACCATCGGCAAGCCGGCAGCACTGGTCGACCCGGTCAAGGTGATCGACTGGGACCAACTCGGCGACCGAAAGCCTGCAGCAGCATTCGTCGATGGGGTGGACCTGGTGGTGGTCCGCTGGGACGATCAGCACAGCGTGCTGTCTGGCCGCTGCCGCCACCGCGGCGCTTTGCTGGCCGACGGGAAGGTCGACGGCCCGAACCTGATCTGTGGCGTGCACGGATGGGACTATCGAATGGATACTGGGGTGTCGACCTACGACACCTCCGACAGGCTCCGGCACTTCCGCAGCACTGTCACGGACGGTGCCGTGTACGTCGACCGGGTCGAGATCGCCGACTACCGCCAGGTCGAGGGGCTGTCGCTCGATGGCCCCGTCGACGAGTACGAACACCACTACCTCAACGCCCACGCTGACACCGCCGAGGAACCATTCGTCGCCGGCATTCACGAGCTCGCACTGCACGGTCTCGATCGGGTCGGTCACCACGGTCCCGTCGCAGCGATGGGTGTGGAGCGAACGTCGCTGCCGTCGTGGGACTCGCTGCTGTTCGCGACCGCGCAACTGGCGCGCTTCCCGTTGCTCGATGACGAGGAGGTCGGCACCCAGGTCGTGATCGGGTCGAACGCGAAGCGCCCGCTGCAACTCGACATCCCCATCTTCGTCAGCGACATGAGCTTCGGGGCGCTGTCGCAGGAGGCGAAGACCGCGCTGGCACGCGGGGCCGAGTTGGCCGGCACCGGCATCTGCTCGGGTGAAGGCGGGATGCTGCCGGAAGAGCAGGCGGAGAACTCGCGGTACTTCTACGAACTGGCATCGGGCGGGTTCGGCTGGCGCGAGACGGTGCTCGATGAAGTGCAGGCCTTCCACCTGAAGTTCGGGCAGGGCGCCAAGACCGGTACCGGTGGGCACCTGCCCGGCCCGAAGGTGCGTGGCCGCATCGCCGAGGTTCGTGGGCTCGCCGAAGGCACCCCCGCTGTGTCACCGGCACGGTTCCGGCAGTTCAACAGCATCGCCGAGATCGCCGAGTTCGTCGCCTGGGCCAAGCATCGTGCCGGCGGCATTCCGGTGGGCGCCAAGCTCTCGGCACAGCACGTGGAGGCCGACGTCGATGCGGCCCTGACAATCGGCTTCGACTACATCATCCTCGATGGTCGCGGCGGGGGTACCGGCGCAGCGCCACGACTGTTCCGCGACAACATCTCGGTGCCGACCATGGCCGCACTGGCCCGGGCGCGACGGCATCTCGATCGCAGCGAACGCACCGATGTCACACTGGTCGCCACCGGGGGGATCCGCACGGCGGCCGACATCGCCAAGGCGCTGGCACTCGGCGCGGACGCGGTGGCGATGGCCAACTCCGCGCTGCAGGCGATCGGGTGCGTTGGCATGCGCGCCTGCAACACGGATCGCTGTCCCGTCGGCATCGCCACGCAGGACCCGCTGCTGCGCGCCCGGCTGCCGATCGACGAGGCCGGCCAGCGTCTCGGTCGGTTCCTTCGGGCGACCACCGAACTGGTGTGTGTGCTGGCGCGTGCGTGCGGTCATCGCCACGTCAGTGACTTCGAGCTCGACGATCTGATGACGATCGACCGCGACATCGCCGCCCTCACCGGGGTCGCCTATGCCGGAGTCGGGCAGTGAGCGACCAGTCGCAGTGGCACAAGGTCGCCGAGGTCGATGGGCTCGACGATGGCCGCGTGCGGGCGGTCACCGTCGATCGGCGAACGTTGGCACTGTGTCGCGTCGGCCAAGTCTTTGGGGCGCTCGACAACCGGTGCCCGCATCAGGGCGGGCCGCTGGGCGAGGGCAGCATCGAGAACGGCTGGCTGCGCTGCCCGTGGCATGGCTACGACTACGACCCGATCACCGGTCGGCCACCAGAAGGATCAAGCGACAGCGTCACGACGTACCCGGTCGAGGTGCGCGACGACGGCGTGTACGTCGAACTGCCGCAGCGGCGCGACGAGGTTCGCACGGTGTCGGATTCGATCGTCGAGACACTGGTGGCGTGGGGCATCACGCATGTGTTCGGCATGGTCGGCCACAGCAATCTGGGGTTGGCCGA
This sequence comes from Ilumatobacteraceae bacterium, assembly GCA_031427935.1. Lineage (GTDB taxonomy): Bacteria > Actinomycetota > Acidimicrobiia > Acidimicrobiales > Ilumatobacteraceae > JAENVT01. Next base: position 8,758 of record JANPOJ010000429.1, read on the forward strand.
CGCGCTGCGAAGGGCCGAGCAGCGAGGTGACATCACCTACATCGGCATTCGGCACGAGGGTGCTGCATCGTTCGCTGCGTCGGCGTACGCCAAGCTGACGGGCCGGCCGGCGGCGTGCATCGCTATTGCCGGGCCGGGCTCCACCAACCTGCTGACCGGCCTCTACGACGCCAAGGTCGATCGTGCCCCGGTGGTGTCGATCTCCGGCCAGGTACCGTCGAAGGTGCTCGGCCGCGGCGCCTTTCAGGATCTCGATCTCGGCGCTGCGTTCGCCGATGTCGCTGAGTTCAACCGCACGATCCAGACCGGGTCCGACCACTCCGAGCTGGCGGCGTTGGCGGTGAAGCACGCGCTCGACGACCGCACCGTCACCCACCTCATCGTCCCCGACGAGGTGCAGGTGGTGCCGGCGCCGTCGAGGACGGTCAACGGTCCGACCGGTCGACTCGCGGACCGCCGCGTCGCGCCATCCGGCGAGTCGCTGCAACAAGCGCTCGATGCCATTCGCAGCGCGGCTCGCCCAGTGGTGATCGTCGGCCATGGTGCGCGCAGCGCAGTCGTCGAGGTCATCGAACTGGCCGACCACTTGGGTGCGCCGGTGCTGACAACGTTCAAGGCGAAGGGGCTGGTGCCCGACACCCATCAACTCGGTGCGGGCGTGCTCGGCCGCAGCGGCACACCGGTTGCGTCGTGGCTGATGAACGAGAGCGATCTGCTGATCGTTGTCGGAGCCTCGTTCTCCAACCACACCGGTATCGCGCCGTACAAGCCGATCGTGCAGATCGACGACGATCATGCTGCCATCGGCCGCTTCCACGGTGTCGACGTGGGTGTGGTCGGCGACGCGGCAGTCACGCTGAAGGCGTTGGTCGAACGGCTCGGTGCAACGGCTGCGGTCGATCAACGCGCCGACCTTGCGGCGAGGTGGGCGTTGTGGCGTGCCGAGAAGGAGCGACGGGTGGGGGATGTCTCACCAGTCGGTGTCGGGTCGGCCGCGATCTTCGCCTCCCTTGGTCGACGCTGCCCATCGGACGCGGTGATCTGCGTCGATGTCGGCAACAACACGTACTCGTTCGGGCGCTACTTCGAGACCAGCGGGCAGGACGTGTTGATGTCGGGGTACCTCGGCTCGATCGGCTTCGGGTACCCCGCCGCCCTCGGCGCCTGGGCAGCGGCGCCGCACCGACCGATCGTCGCGGTGACCGGAGACGGCGGCTTCGGCCAATACCTCGCCGAGGTGACGACCGCCGTGAAGTACGGTATTCCCGTTCGCCATGTGCTGCTCGACAACGGCGTGCTCGGCAAGATCAGCAAGGAGCAGCGCGCCGCCGAGTACGACGTGTGGCAGACCAGTTTGCACAACCCCGACTTCGCCGCGTTCGCCCGGCTCTGCGGTGCCACGGGCATCGCGGTCGACAACGCTGCAGACCTCGACGACGCGTTCGAGCAACTGTTCGCGGCAGACGGGCCGGCGACGGTCGCCATCCGATGTGACCCGGAGCTGATCTAGCGCCTCATGCCGTCGGGCGGACCGAGGGACGTTCCCCGGATCAGATCGCCGGCTCTGTTCGCTGCTGTTCTCGCGGCTGGTGCGGATCTGGGCGCCAAGGATTTTCGCTGAGCTGAGCGGGTGAAGGAGCCTGGCGCCCAGATCGCTGGAGCAGGCGCGCAGTTCTCGGCGGCATTGTGGATCTGACGCCACGGACAGGGGATGCGCCAGCGCAAACCACGTCACCCGGTTGCCCTTCATCGTTATCTACAGTGACACACGAACGCAC
>JANPOJ010000430.1:0-2226 GCA_031427935.1 Ilumatobacteraceae bacterium
CCGCCATCACCTGACCTCTGCCGCTTCGACGGCGAATCCGTCCCGCCCGAACGTGGCGGTGAAGTTGTCGAGAAGCCGACCTGGTCAGCCAAACCCAGCGCTCAGCCAAGTCCGTAGACGAGAGGTTCGCGAGGGTCGGGCGCTCGCATGACTTCGACACCCTCGATGTGCTCGACCGCGATAGTTGAGAGCAGCTCGGACAGCGATGCCGCATTGCAACGAACGGTGCCGGCCGAGTCGACCGCCACCCACCGGCCCGCCCAAGCTTCGAGCTGAAGAGTCCGTACCACAAGACTTGACGGTAATCGGCGTTCACCGCTCAACACCTACATTGGAGCGGTGAATGCAACGCTCGACCTTCCAGCGGAAGCGCTCGCCAGGCTTCAGTCCGAGGCCATCCGTCGGGGAATCACCGTGGATCAGCTCGTCACCGACCTTGCCAATTCGCTTCCGACTGACGACCCCCTGGAGGCCTTTATCGGATCCGGCTCATCCGGTCGCGATGATCTGGCCCGGCGCCATCGCGAGATACGTTCCGAGCAGACGGCCGGTCTCCCCGAACGCGATCCATAAGCGATGGCAGTCGCGTCGACACCCGCGTGCTACCGGCAGCGGCCTACGCCAACAGGGGGCGGTCGGTCATTGGTCGATGTGCGGCTGGCCGATGTAGAGAGGTGTCGACGAGCCGCAATCGGCGGACCTCCGAGCTACGACGCCAACGGCGATGGCGAACCGCATAGGCTTCAGTCATGTCGATTTCGATCGAAGAACTCGCGTCCCGGCTCAACGCTGAAGCTGAGCGTCGTGGAATCACGAGCGAAGCGCTCCTCGACGAGTTGGCAGCGCGGCTCGACGACCCCCTGGAAGCATTCATAGGATGCGGCGCGTCCGGGCGGACCGAGCCGTTTGACATCCATCAGGAGCGAGCCGACGCCGCCAGCAAGAAGCTTGCTCAAGGCATCTGATCACCGGCCGTGCTGCTGATCGACACGGGCATCTTCGTCTCCGCTGCCGACCGCAACGAACCGCGTCACTCCGACTGCGCCACCCTGTTGCGCAACCGGTCCGATTTGGCTGTCACCGCGTCTGTCATCCCCGAAGCTGCGTGGCTGATCGAAACCCGCCTCGGTCCCGCTGCCGAAGCGCTATTCCTCACCCTGGTCGCCGGTGACCGGTTCACGATTGTCGATCTCACTGCCGCGGACTACCAGCGCTCCATCGTCCTGATCAATACCTACACCGATCTCGGGCTTGGGTTCGTTGACGCCTCGATCATCGCTGTCGCTGAGCGCCTCGGCCACGACACCATCGCCACGCTCAACCGTGCAGTGGGGAGGAGTGTCTGTCTTTCTGTATTCGTTTGTATTACAATCAGACGATGGCTGAGCTGTTCGATCTCGATCAACTCGACGACAACGACCCGTTCGAGATCGACAGGCAAGCAGCCCACCTGTTCAAACACGCCGGACTGGGAATCGACGACATTCAAGATGTCTGGCAATCCGACCCGCTCTTCTACCCAGCCAAACCGCCAGCACACTGGTTGATGGTGGCCGAAGTCCATGGCGAGATCCTGGTGGTCCCGCTCGCCGCATCCAACTCGAATGATCCGACCCGCTGCCGCCCGATTGGTTGCTACGTCGCTGCCAAACATCTTGCCGACCGATACCTGGAGGACCGATGACCAAGAAAATGACTCGAACAGAAGAACACGATTATTACGCCGACCCTGAGAACCAAACTCCTCAAGGCCCGGCCCGACGCCGCGCTTCGAAACTCACCGAGCTCGTGCCGGTTCGCTTCCCACCCGAGACGCTCGACAGGATCCGCAACGCCGCCGGTGCGGACGATCGATCGATCTCATCGTGGATTCGCCGAGCCGTCGAACACGAACTCGAGCACAACGCGTCTTGACATCGGCCCGGAGTCGCGGTCACGGACCATTGCGTACGGCGGCTCCTCCAGCCGGTTCTACCAAGTCACGCTTCCGTCTGACGCGGTCGCCAGCGTCGATTGGCTAGGAGCCGACGGCATCGTGATCGCGACCTATCAACCATCCGGCGGCACGATTGTTGGGGGCGAATGAAGTTCACCGTCCAGCGGAAGCTCGTGGAGGTAACTCCCAACAGCGAGATCGCCAGACCGTAGGGAGACCGTCTCACTATCGGCGGACTTCTTAAACCACGACACCACCGGCTCTGGCGAACCACATAAGCTTGAGTCGTG
>JANPOJ010000431.1:0-1561 GCA_031427935.1 Ilumatobacteraceae bacterium
ACCCAGGGTGTGGCCCAGCTCGTGACCGGTGTACCAGTCGCCGTACGACCCGTCGTTGTCCCATCCAAAGTTGCCCGAACCCGTCGGTCCTGATGCAACGGTCGACGGGTGGGGCGTGCCGGGGATACCGGCGGCGAGGCCGCGCATGAAGAACCCGCCGTCGGAGACCAAGCCGAAGTAGTGCGTGCGACCGTCGGTTCCGAGCGCGATGTCCTGCGCTCGGATCGCAGCCAACTGGGCGTTGATGTCTGCCGCGGCAAACGGTGCGCCCACAGCAGCATTGACTGTCGTGACGCTCATCTGCAGATCATTGATCGGGTAGGCCCGCTTCAGCCATGAGGCGATGTTGACCTGGTCGGTCGTGGTGGGAAGGTAGGTAACGGCCGGGTTCCCCGACGTGTAGCGGATGCGCACCAGACGGAGCCGAAGCGGCACACCGGCGCGGAACGTCACCTTCTTGGGGAACAACGAGAAGAGGGGTAGACGCTGGCCGTTCGTCGCGCTCACTCGGCTGAGCCGCACCCAGAGCGGGCCGGGTCCGGTCAGATTGCTCGGCAACTCGAAGTTGAGGCTGTAGGTCAGGTTGTCTCGACGAGTGCGAACCTGCGCCAACGTCGAACCCTTGCGGGTGGAGTCGAGCTTGGCGGTGCCGGTGGATGGGACGGTCACCCACGGGCCGAGAATCGAGCGCGACGCAACGAGCTCACCACGCACGTTCTTGGCCGACGGCGGATAGTTCACGTAGGCGCGCACAACCGTCTTCTTCCCGGAGACCAACGGCACGGAGTGGCCCATGTCCTGAATCGACTGGGTGACTTCCAGCGCGTCGACGAACACGATCGGCCAGGCGATCGCGGCGATCAACTGGTCGGCGAGACCGGCCTGATCAGACTCGGCCCCAGCGCGTTTCACAGCGCCCTTCAACGCTCGCATCGCCCCGGCGTCCGTCTTCGGCTTGGCCGCCGCGACGGCGTCGATCGCACGAAGCAACAGCGTGTTGATGTCGGCGTTCTGCAGCCGAGTCTTCGAGGTGAGCCCTCGTGGAAGTGGTACACCCATTGTGGGGCTCCGAATCAGTGAAGGTCCCGTGCGGACCTATCGATGAGGGATCAGTACATCCCTCAGTCCTACAGAGGCGACTCGACGGCTGCAGATACATCAATTCCGAGATCAGCATCAGCACGATTGGTGCTTGCCAGCGCAGTGCCGGTTCATGCTTGACGCTGCGGCTTCGGAAGGTGGGTGACAGTTTCGGGACGGGACTTCGGTTGCTGGTTGACAGTGACTTCGGTAGCTGCTTGACACTTCGTGCTGCTGGTGTGGTGGCCTGCGACACGCGCCGCGAGCGCGGCTCCGGCCCAGACCACCGCGGCCACCCCGACGCCGACAGCGAGATCGGCCGCACCGAGAAGCTCTGCCGGCGACCAGTCCATCGAGTTCGAGCCCTTTGATTGCATGTTCGTCATGCGCGCAGGATCCGACCTTGATGTTGCGTTTCACGCGACTACCCACCGTTGGCCACACGACTGTCGACGCGACTGCCCAGTTCAGCGACATCGAT
>JANPOJ010000432.1:0-1567 GCA_031427935.1 Ilumatobacteraceae bacterium
TGGGATGCCACGCTCGACCTACCCGCCGCGACGCTGGAAGACGGTGACTATGGCGCCTGGATCTTCGCCTCCACCACCACGGCCGCCGACAATCAGTTCGGTACGGGAGCCGAACAGGGCGTCAGCTTCCTCGTGGGGCGCAACCACATCTACCCGTCGACCGAACACGTCGACAAGCGCACCTTCACCACGCCCCCCACACTCTCGCCGCTGCGCCTCGAGGGCACCTGGATCGTGTTCGACATGACAAGCCACGAGACCTACGACGTCGAGGTGTACCACGAGTTTGCGATCGGGATTCAGGAGTCCGGCGATCTCCAGACGTTCCATGGCGAGGAGCTGTTGCGAGCCGGTGCGACTCAACAGGGTCACTACCTGCTGCCCGACAACCTCGCCGACGGCCGGTACCTGGCGGTCGTGACGATCCAGAACGAAGGAAGTGAATACGTCGCGCCGCCGGCCGTCGCCAACCTGCAAGTCGACGGCACGGTCATCACTGTCCTCCCGTCCTCGTGACGGGCACGATGCCTAGGCTGGCGACGTGAGCAAGCACCACATCTCGATCACGTATTGCGTTCCTTGAGACTATTCAGAGCGCGCCGTGAGCGCCGCCCAAGATCTCTTGCGGGACTACCAGCACGTCATCGCTGAGCTCCATCTGATCACCGGTTCGAAGGGGATCTTCGACGTGATCGTCGACGGCGAGATGCTGTATTCGAAGCAGAGCACAGGGCGCCACGCCGAGCCCGGCGAAGTGCTCGAGCTGTTCAGAACCGGGTACGCCAAGGGCCTCGACGTCTATGAGCACTGACCGCCACAGCGTGCCCGTGCCTTTCGGGGCAGTTGGGAACACCGTCTAGTGTGCGCGCCGTGCGCTTCCGCTTGATACCCCGCGACAACGGGTTCTATCCGCTCTTCGAACAGCAGGCCGCCACAGCCGTCGACACGGCGATTCAACTCGAGAAGCTGATGGCGTCGCTGCCCATCGTGGCGGACCGAGTCGACACGATCGTCGCCGCCGAGCGCGCCGGTGACGAAGTGATGCGACTGGTGCGCAGCCGGCTGGAGACCTCGATCGTCACGCCGTTCGATCGCGAAGACATCCAATCGTTGGCCAACTCGCTCGACGATGTGCTCGACGAGATGCGCGCCGCCGCCGACCTTGCCCACCTTCACCAACTCTCGTCACCGCTCGCGGGCGTCGGCGATCTCGTCGCGCTGCTGCGCAAGATCGTGGAGGCCAACAAGACACTGGTCGGCAAGTTGTCGACGCTCCACGACGTGCACGGCGACATCGACGAGATCGACTCGCTGGAGAGCCAGGCCGATGCCACCTATCGCCGGATCATGGCCGAGCTGTTCAGCGGCAACCACGCGGCCCTCGACATCTTGAAGTGGAAGGACATCGTCGAGGCTGTCGAACGGGCGATCAACGCGGTCGAGGACGCCAGCGACGTGATTCAAGCGATTGCCGTGAAGCACGCCTGAGACATGGCCACTGCGTTGCTGGTCGCTGTGGTGGCGATCGCTCTCATCTTCGACTTCGTCAACGGCTTCCATGACGCCG
>JANPOJ010000433.1:0-2545 GCA_031427935.1 Ilumatobacteraceae bacterium
CCAGCACCGGCACCAGCACCCGTAAAGCCGGGGTCGTCGAAGCCCGCCGCAGCACCGGCCCCAGCACTGGCAGCCGCCCCTGCTCCCGCTCCGGCACCTGCTCCGGCACCAACACCTGCCCCCGCTCCGGCACCTGCTCCGGCACCTGCTCCGGCACCTGCGCCCGCGCCGGCACCTTCGCCCGCGCCGGCACCAGCACCAGCACCTGCACCTGCGCCCGCTCCCGCTCCCGCTCCCGCCCCTGCTCCTGCTCCTGCTCCTGCTCCAACACCCGCCCCGGCACCGGCACCCCCGCCGTGCCAGGGAAGTGGATGCTGACCGCGGCGGTGGCCGACGAGCGCACATGGCATCGTTCGACGGCGCGGTTGATGGGGTCTCCCAGCGAGATCCTCGTCGACGGCCCGGTCGAACTCATCCGAGACGGGTTCTCCCGTCTCCGACACCTCGAAAAGACGTGGAGCCGCTTCCTTCCCGACAGCGAGCTCAACCGTCTCCAGGCGCGGCGCGGCGACTGGCTGGAGTGCAGTGACGACCTCGTTGCTGCGCTCCAGCTGTGTCAACACATGCACGCCGAAACCCGTGGCCTGTTCGATCCGTCGATCAGAACCAGCCTCGAGCAACTGGGCTACGACCGCACGTTCGCCGAGATCGTCGAGCAGTCGAGTCGATCGAGCGATGTGCCCGAGGCCGTGCCTGCCACCGGGCTGGCAGGCCTACAGATCTCCAACAACTGGGTACGACTCGCCGATGGTCTATCGATCGACCTCGGCGGGATCGGCAAGGGCCTGGCCGCCGATCTCGTCGCCAACGAACTGATCGCCGCTGGCGCCAACTCTGCCTACGTCTCGCTCGGTGGTGACATCCACTCCGCGGGCGAGCCGGTCGACGAGAACGGCTGGTGTGTACCGCTGCTGCATCCCCTGACGGGAGCGGCGGTCGACCATCATGCGCTGTTCTCCGGCGCGCTCGTGATGAGCACGGTCGCGATTCGTCGCTGGACCCGCGGCGACACCGAGCATCACCACATCATCGACCCCCGCACCGGCCGGCCGGCCAACACCGACCTCGTCGCCGTCGCCGTCGCCGATCACAGTGCAGCGCGGGCCGAGGCGCTGGCCAAGGCGGCGATCATTGCCGGTAGCGTCGAAGGTGCAGCACTGTTGCGCTCGGCAGATGTGAAAGCCTGGATGATCAGTGCTGATCACGTCCATGTAGTGCAGGAGTCCGACCAATGATTGCCGTCACCGACAAACTTGCCTGGTACGTCGCTCGATCCAGCGGCATCGTTGCCTGGGCGACAGTCACCGCCAGCATCTTGTGGGGCCTCACGTTGTCGAGCCGGCTCGTGCGCAAGCGCGGCGTTCCCGCTTGGCTCCTCGACCTGCATCGGTATCTCGGCACGTTGTCGTTGGTGTTCGTCGTCGTGCACCTCGGCGGGTTGTGGGCAGACAACTTCGTCTACTTCGGTTGGCGCGAGCTCTTCATCCCGATGAAGTCGCCATGGAAGACAGGCGCTGTCGCCTGGGGGATCGTCGGGCTCTACTTCCTCGTTGCGATCCAGATCACGTCGTGGCTGATGCGACACATCAAGCGCAAGATCTGGCATGCGATCCACCTCACCAGTGCGGTGTTGTGGATTACGGCAACCGTGCACACGTTCCTGGCGGGTCAGGATCGGCACAACACGCTGCTGCAGTGGTTCGTGCTCGGGTCGACGATCCTGGTGTTGCAGCTCACGCTCTTCCGACTCGTCACACTGCGCAGCGCGCACAAGTGGGCGTTGCGCCCAGAGGATCCGAAGAAGGTCTCCGATCGGGTCCGAACGGGCTAGGTTCGCCGTCGCATGGCGTTCCACACCACGTTGCAGGCAGCTTGGAGATCGTCACAGTCGATGCTCTGTGTCGGGCTCGACCCGGACCCCACTCGGCTGCCGGATCCGTTCACGGCGGGCACCAGGGCGACGTACGAGTTCTGCAAGGCGATCGTCGACGCGACGGCCCACACCGTCTGCGCCTTCAAGCCGCAATTCGCCTACTTCGCTGCACAGCGAGCCGAGCCCGAGCTGGAGCAGTTGTGTCACTACATCCACGACACGTACCCGGATGTGCTGTTGATCCTCGACGCCAAGCGTGGCGACATCGGCCCCACAGCTCAGCAGTACGCGCATGAGGCATTCGATCGCTACGGTCGATCCGCAAATCAGCCATCACGAACAAGCTGTCGCGTGGGATCTGCCGGTGGTCGCTATCGGACATGACGGTTCGGATTCTCCTGACTTTAGCGACGCAATATCAAGGTTCGCGCAGACATACAGCCTGCACTCTGTTCAAACCCTAAAGCGCAGTCGCAAAAAAGCAGTTAACGCACGGGTCGGTAATCAATCGTCGCGCGAGATTTTTTCGCGACGTTCGTGAGCTTCCTGCGCCTCGACCGTCATGGTCGCGATCGGGCGGGCAGAAAGCCGGCCCAGGCCGATCGGTTCGCCCGTCACTTCGCAATAGCCGTATTCGCCTTCTTCGATCCGCCGCAGGGCCGAATCGATCTT
>JANPOJ010000434.1:0-4185 GCA_031427935.1 Ilumatobacteraceae bacterium
GTGGACGATCGACGATCTCGCGGAGATGAACCGCCTGCTCGACCTCGGTGTCGACGGCATCATGACCGACCGCCCAGTCGTGCTCCGCGACGTGCTCGAATCCCGCGGTGCCTGGAACATCTAGCTCGCCGGCGATCCCTCGTGAATCGTCCGTGACGAAACTCGACGTCGCCCGCTCAACCGATCTCGGCGCCAAGGTTTTCCTCTACCTGCCTCACAGCCCGAGCGTGGCGCCGAGATCGCTCGGCGGAAGGATTCGTATCGTCACTGACGATTCGGGAAGGGCTGGTCGAGGGCTGGGCGCCGGAGGGCGCTCAGCAGGGCACCGCCGGCAAACACGACCACTCCGACGAGCGTGACGTCAGGACCGAACTCGATGCTGACCAGCGACGTCGACGGAGCGGACTCGACCGCAGCGGCGACGCCCCCCACGTAGAGCACAGCGACCAGGGCTGTCGCGTCGGTGACCCAACGGCGCGGGAACCACGACAACGTCACGGCGAGGGTGAGCAGGAAGGGCACGACCGGCCACAACCGCAAGCCCCAGCCGACGAGGCTCGACGGCGAGAAGCCCAGTCGTTCGACCAGCGAGAAGATCTCGTAGCTGCTGCGCCGCACCGTTCCCGACCGAACCCAGGGCATGAACGTGCCGACGATCGTCGCCAACGCACCGGCGCCGGCCATCACCCGCCCGATGAGAATGCGAGGCACTGCGGCAGCGTAGGTTCCGGTCATGGCCTCGCCTCGATTCCATTCCATCCGCTCTTCACACGGAGTGGTGGCCAGCGCCGATCAACTGGCGACGCAGGCCGGCCTCCGTGCCCTGGTCCTCGGTGGAAATGCCGTCGACGCGGCGATCGCGACCAATGCGGCGATCGCTGTCACGGCGCCTCACCTGTGCGGAATGGGCGGCGATCTGTTCGCGCTCGTTCATAGCGACGGCGAGGTCTTCGCCCTCAACTCGACCGGCCGGGCAGGCGCGGGCGCAGACGCGTCGGCGCTGCGGGCCGAGGGTCGTACCGAGATGCCGTTCCGCCACGACATCAGATCCGTCACGGTCCCAGGGTGTGTGGACGGTTGGCTGGCCTTGCACGAACGCTTTGCCACCTTGCCGCTGTCGGTGTTGTTGCAGCCCGCGATCGACCTTGCCGCAAATGGCTTCCCGGCGAGCCCGCTGCTGGTCGGCGCGGCTGCCAGAGCCGACGAAGGCGCCAGCGAGAACCTCCTCGAACTGATCGGCCAGCTGTCGCGACCCGGCGCCCGAGTCCGGCGTGTGGGGGCGGCCCGGGCGTTGACCGACATCGCCCAGGGAGGTCGCGCCGCCTTCTATCAGGGCGAGTTCGGTGCCGGCCTGAAGGCGCTCGGCGCCGGCTTCTACTCCGACGACGACTTCGCCCGATCGTCGTCCGAGTGGGTCACCCCGCTGATGGTCCACACCTTTGGTGTCGACCTGTGGACCATTCCACCGAACTCGCAGGGGTATCTCACGCTCGGGGCGGCCGAGCTGGCGGGCCGGCTCGACCTGCCCGCAGACCCCAACGATGTGCGATTCGCCCACCTGCTGATCGAGGCTGCGACCGCCGCGGGATTCGACCGGCCCGATGTGCTGAGCGACACCGCGGACGGTGATGCGCTCCTACGCGCGATCGCCGGCAGGATCGACATGATCGACACCGAGCAAGCCTCGGATCGTTGGGCGCCGGGTCGCGATGGTGACACGACCTATCTGTGCACGGTCGACGGCAACGGAATGGGTGTCTCGCTGATCCAGTCGAACGCCGCCGGCTTCGGGTCCGGGCTGGCCGAACCGAGCACCGGCATCAACCTGCACAACCGTGGTCTCGGCTTCAACCTACGCGAGGGGCACCCCGCTGAGTTCCAGCCGGGCCATCGACCGCCGCACACGTTGTGCCCGGCCATGGCAACGGCCGATGGCGCGCTTCGAGGTGTGTTCGGCACGATGGGTGGCGATGCCCAGCCGCAGATCCTGCTGCAGCTGGCCGCCCGCCTGTTCCACTACGGCCAGTCGCCCGCCGCGGCCGTGTACGCACCGCGTTGGGCCTTGCACGGGCCGGTCACGGGCTTCGACACGTGGACCAGCGGGCAGGCGCCGACGGTCACGGTCGAGGGCCACGCACCCGACGACTGGATGTCGGGTCTTGCAGAGCGCGGCCACCCTGTTGCCGGTGCCCCGACCTACGACAGCGGCTTCGGGCACGCCCACGCGATCATCATCGACAGCGACGGCTTTCGGGCCGGCGCCGCCGACCCGCGCACGATGGTCGGTACCGCCGCCGGCATCTGAGCCCGCACCCCGCGACGCTGTACGATTTGTCCATGCGCGTCGACTCCAACTTCTTCTGCACCGTCCCGATGAGCGACGCCGGCGATCCAGCCGTCGCTGCCACCGCCCGACGCTTCGGCAACGACGCCGTCATCGAGTGCTACAAGAACCTCGTCGAGTGGGCCAAGACAGCCGATCAGCTCGGGTTCGACACGATGTGGTTGACCGAGCACCACTTCCAGTACGAGGGCTACGAGGTGCTGCCGAACCTGATCCTGTTCGGGCAACACCTGGCGATGCTCACCAAGGATCTCCGTCTGGGACAGATGTTCAACGTCGTTCCGCAATGGCACCCGCTGCGACTCGCCGAGGACTTCGCCCTCGCCGACATCATCACCGGCGGGAGGATGGAGTTCGGTGTCGGTCGTGGAACCGTGCCCCGCGAGGCATGGGCGCTCGGCACGGTGGTCGCCAGCGGTGACAACGCGATGTCGGCCGAACACGACCGGATCAACCGCGAGATCTTCGAGGAGTCGATGGAAGTGATCAAGCTGGCCTGGTACCAGGAGCAGTTCAGCTACCGCGGCAAACACCTCGTGCTGCCCCCCGACGACGTGCCCGACCGCGGCACGATGGTCAACGACCTCACGCTGGTCCCCAAGCCGCTGCGTCACGTCGACATCTACCAACCGGTCACATCTCCCGAGACGATCGAGTACGTACCGAAGGCCGGGCACCGCGCCGTGTACTGGCTGCAGAACGCCGACAGCCAGAAGCAGAAGTGGGATCGGTACGCCGAGATCCGCGAGTCGTGCGGCACCCCGGTCGGGCCAGGCGAGGACCGCTGCCTGGTGCTCAACCTGCACGTCGGCAAGACCCGCGAAGCGGCGATGGTGAAGGGTCGCCCTGGGCAGGACGAGTTCAACAAGTTCCTGTCGCCGTACGGACGATTCAGCAGCTACCGCAACCCCGACGGCACCAAGGTGGCGTTCAACCACTGCCCGACCGTCGAGGAGAGCAACGAACAGAGGATCCAGATCGTCGGTTCGATCGACGACGCCGTCGATGCCATCGGCTACTGGCGCGACCTGCTCGACCTCAAGCACATCTGCATCTTCGCCGACTACCCCGGGCTGAGCCGCGAGGAGATGACCGAGCAGATGCACCTGGTCGCCGAAGAGGTGTTCCCCCGCCTTGGTGAGCCGATCGAGCGCCGGCCGATCACCGGCACTCCCCTGGTGTGACCACAGACGGCTACCTGCTGTTGCCGGCGTTCGCCGAGCCGCATGCCCATCTCGACAAAGCGTTCCTGGCGGAGCGGGTCGACAACCCCACCGGCGACCTCCTCGGAGCCATTCTGGCGATGGAGCGCGCCCGCGACTCGATCACCCTCGCCGACACGATCGAGCGCGCCGAGCGCGCCGCCCGGCTGATGGCAGCTAATGGCTGCACGGCGATTCGTACGCACGTCGACCTCACCCTGAGCTGCAGGCTGATGTCGGTCGAGGCGTTGATCGACGTGCGCGAGCGGTTGCGCGGGCTCGTCGACATCCAGGTCGCGGTGCTGTGCGCCTGGCCGTCGATCGGCCCGGAGGGCGCCGATCAGCGGGCGCTGGTACGCGAAGCGATCGACATGGGCATCGACGTGATCGGTGGCTGCCCCCATCTGGAGCCCGACCCGGCCGCGGCCAACGACATTCTGCTGACCCTTGCCGCCGAAGCCGGATTGCCCGTCGACCTGCACACCGACGAGACGCTGAACCCGGCGATGTTGGCGTTGGAGGACCTCGCCGAACGCGTCGTCGCGACAGGCTTCCCACACCGCGTGGCGGCGAGCCATTGTGTGTCGCTGACGCTGCAGCCGGAGCACCGCCAACGTGAGGTGGCCGAGAAGGTCGCCG
>JANPOJ010000435.1:0-6448 GCA_031427935.1 Ilumatobacteraceae bacterium
GGGTGCATCTGAGCGCCGGAAGGGCGCCGCCCGAGACCGGCATCGATGCGATCGGTCGAACCGGACAGCTCCGGAAGACTACGTAGCGAACAGGGGCTGCCCAGTTCGTCGCTACCTATTGCTGCGCGGCCGATGAAGCGCGGCCGCCGATTCGATTGATGTGGGCCCGCCTACCACTGGGGCTGTCACACGCTGATCTCGACGTAGATCCGCCCGACGACCCGATACGACGCGCTGAAGGTGCCGTCGTCGACGGCGATGATGGCGCCACCGGCGAGGTCGGGCACCGCTGCGAAGGCACCACCATGCGACACCCGATGCCCAGCGAGCCAGAGCACGCCGGGAGCGCCCGGATGGTCGGCGAGCACCTGCTTGATCGCCTCGTCGCTGATCAAGGTGACCGCACCTGGTTCAGCGTCGCCTGGCGCCGGCATAGACCGGGCAGGAGTAGGAGGTGTCGGGAATCGTGATTGTCATCACTGCGCCGACCAGACCAGGCAGCGCCCGTTGTATCACAATGCGCACGTTGACACTCTCTCTCCTGGAGGATCCGTGACGTGAGCGCCGAACGAGCCTGGCCAGACGACATTGCAATCACCGAGGCCGCACCACGCAAGTTGACCGCTCTGGCCCGGTGGATGTGGATCCCCACCAAGCGCAGCGTCGGCACCGCACAGCCCAGGCTCTTCCAGCGCGCCCGAGCCAAGGACGATCCGCCCCGGGCCGGGATCTGCTGTTCGGGCGGCGGGCTGCGCTCTGCGGCGTTCTCGTTCGGTGCGATGGACGAGCTGTGGCGAGCCGGCATCCTGCAGGACGCCGACTACCTGGCCGGCGTGTCGGGCGGGTCGTACGCCGTGACCGCAGCGACCATCGTGCGGTCGCAATCCGACGGCGTCGACTGGTCGCAAGATCAACCGGGGCCATACGGCTTGGGTTCGCCTGAGCTCGACTACTTGCGCAATCGCACCAACTATCTGGCCCCGGGCACGATGGGGCGCTGGAACATGCTCCTGCGACTCCTGCTCGGGATCATGCTCAACCTTGCGGTCGTCCTCGGGATCCTGTACGTCATCGGTCGACTTGGCGGGCGTCTGTACCGATCGATGCTGCCGCAACTGGGCGCGTGCAACGGCAGGCAATGCAGCGGGGCGCTGGCGTTCCACAGCTGGAGCGGCATCGTGATCGGGGCCCTCCTCGGCGCGGGGTTGCTGGCCGGTGTGCTGGATCTGCTGTTCCGACCAGCGGCTGACTGGTGGTGGCGCAGGTTGGTCCGCTGGTGTGGCACGTTCGTGTTCCTGGCGATCGTCGCGGCCATCGTGCTGCGCCTCATCCCACAGCTCATCTGGTGGGCACGGACCAGCCGGTTCGGCCATTCGGGCAGCGACAGTGACGCTCAACTGGCGCGCGGCTTCGGTTCGGTGGCGACCGCGGCCGGCTCGCTCGTGGTGTCGTTCGGACATCTGGTCTTCCGATCCGGTTCCGGCGGGCGAGGCAGCCTGAAGCGCCTTGCCAAGGTGCCGACCAAGCTGCGAGCGCTCCTGCAGAAGTTCGCCATCGGCGTCGTGGTGCCCTTGTCGCTCTTCGTCTTCGTCCTGATCGCGATCGACTCCGGCACCCGGCGTTGGACGACGGTCGGCACGTGGTGGTGGGTCGGCGTGCTCGTGGTGGTGCTGGTGATCTTCGCCACCGCCAACCCCATCGCCTGGTCCGCGCAACCGTTCTACAAGCGGCGGCTGCGGACCGTCTTCGCCCTCTCCCGAGTGACCACCGGCGAGTCCGTGACGGTCGGTCCGGTCCCGACCGATCAAGAGCCGATGCTCTCCGACTTGCGCCCGCCCAACTGGCCGGAGCTACTGATCTGTGCGGCTGCCAACGTGTCGGATCTCGGCTACACACCGCCGGGCATGGGAGTGACGAGCTTCGTGTTCTCCCCCGACCGCGTCGGTGGACCGCTGGTCGGATCGATCCCGACGAAGGAATACGAGCAACGGCTGACCAGGATCCGCTTCTTCCAGCGCGCGTGGAACAAGTTCGACACGAAGGCGCCGTCGACAGGTCGGCTTCGAGACATCAGCCCTCTCTCGGCCGTGTCGATCTCCGGCGCGGCCGTCTCACCATCGATGGGTCGGATGACCAAGCCGGCGTACCGGATGCTGCTGGCGATGTTGAACCTGCGGCTCGGCGTCTGGCTGGCGAACCCCCGACTGGTCGGTGCGCTCGACGCCATCGATGACGAGCCGCCGACGTACAAGCCACTCGTGCGGCCCACGTACCTTCTGCGCGAACTTTTCGGACAGAACAACCTGCGCCGGAAGTTCCTCTACGTGTCCGACGGTGGGCACTACGAGAACCTCGGCCTCGTCGAACTGCTGCGACGGGGGTGCACCACGGTGTACGCGATCGACGCATCCGGGGACACGCCCGGCAGCATCCGCACGTTGGGACAGGCAGTCGCCCTGGCACGCAGCGAGCTCGGTATCGAGTTCGACGACATCGATCCGTCGATGTTCGTGATCAAGGACCCGGCCACCCCCGGCATCGTCGTCGGTGACCACGCCATCATCCACTACCGCTTCCCTGCGGGCGGCGGTGACGGAACGCTCGTCTACATCAAGAAAGCACTGATGAAGGACAAGGCGACACCAGCCGACCTCATCTCGTATCAGGAGGCGCGCCCGCTGTTCCCGTACGACTCCACGGCCGACCAGTTCTACGACGTCGAACAGTTCGAGGCATACCGCGCGCTCGGCGCGTCGGTGACCCGCCGAGCCCTGGCCGAGCCGCGCTGATACGCCGCCGGCGAGACGGCCTCGATCGAACACGCCGTATCGAAAGAAGGTATGTTCGCCAACGATGGGATTCGTCCAGTGACCGACACTCAGGCCCGACCCAGCCACCTCGGGTGGCACGCCTCCGTGCCACCGAACGGGTTCGCCAACCGTGCCGTGACACAGACGACGAACAGCAACCCGCTGGGCCTCGAGACACCGCCGGCCGATGACATCGAGACGACACCGGAGCACTACAACCTGATCGGCGGCGACCCGGCGTGTGCGGGTTGGACCCGGTCATACGACGACGCCAACGTCGTGCAGTTGCGCGAGAAGTTGTGGCGGCACAACGGCATCACAGGTCTCGAAGTGCTCGACCCGAACGAGGTCGAGCGGGCTGCCCAGCTGTTCCACCGAGATGGCTTCGTCGTCGTGCGCGACCTGCTCGACCCCGAGCAACTGGCGCGCATGCGCCGGGCCACCGAGTTGGCCCTCGACCAGATGCTGGCCGCCGACCCGACCTGCGCGGCCGGAGGAGGCGCCGGCGGCCTGCCGCACCGCTTCTCGTTCGGCAGCAGCTCGGCGTCGCGCCACATGCTGCACGTCGACGAATGGGTCGAGCTGGTCGACATGCCGACCACTACGCCGATCCTGCAGGCCATCTTCGGCTCGCCCAACTACATCCTGATCGGGGCAGGCGGCGACGTAGCGATGCCGGGTGCGATCGAGTACCAGGGGCTGCACTCCGACAACGTGTGGACGGAGCCTCACGACCCCACGGGTCGGATCTCGACACGCGAAATGCCGGTTCCGGCGGTCACCATCAACTTCCCGATGGTCGATCTCACGCCCGAGAACGGACCCACCAGGCAGATCCCGGGTACCCAGAGCTCGCGCAGCCCGATCCCGAACCTCGCCAACGAACCGGCGTGGATGAAGCTCAGCACCGTGTGCCCGGCGCCGGCCGGTTCAGGCATCTTCCGCGACCTTCGGGCCTGGCACGGTGGCACCCCGAACCTCTCGCGTGAGGTGCGCGCCGCCCCCAACGTCGAGTATTTCGCGCCGTGGTTCCGCAGCGAAGCAGTGATTCGCTCGATGCCGTACGAGCAGTGGAAGCAGCTGTCGCCCCACGGGCAGCGCATCTCGCGGTACGTGATGTGCGGGCCGGGCGAGCAGGTGATCGGGGCCGGGTACATCCACCCGAGAGCCAAGGCTCGCGAAGCGTTCAAGCAAGCACAGCTCGACGAGCTCGGCCCGGAGGCCGCTGAGGAGTACCTGCGTCGTCTGTAGAGCGCTCTATCGCCGGCGAGCGCCCTGTGGCATGCTTCAGTGCGGGGCACCCTCCAGACCACATCCTCACGAGGTGACGACGTGTTGACTGAACCGAAGATCGATGCCGCAGAAGCCCTCGAGCGATTGAACGCCGACGGCCACGTGGTAATCGAGAACCTGATCCCGAAGGACGCTGTCGCTGACCTGCGCGACCGGGTCGAGCGAATCCTCGCCTATGAGCGAGAGAACCCCGTCGACCCTGGCGGCTCCACCATCTCGATCGATCAGGTCGGCGACGTCGATTTCGAGTACTGGCGCAGCGGTGACGACGAGATCGCCCGGATGAAGAACCGCATCCGGCAGCGTCAGGCTCAGGAGTTCGACACACCGTGGCCCGTGCGCGCCGACGAGGTGTGCATCAGCTTCATCCACATCCCGTCGCTGTTCGACGACGGGCGATCGCAGCGGATCTTCAACCTCATCAACAAAGACGTCGCCTTCGCTCCCCTGGTCGAGCACCCGTTCGTGCTCGCAATGATGGACGAGGCCCTCGGTCGCGATGCCATCGTGCTCGACATGAGCGTGAACCATGTCGGCCCGCACACCAACAGCGCCGGATGGCACGTCGACTCGCCGCTGACACAGATCGCCGAGCCGCTGCCCAACTTCACGCTCGGCATCCAGACTGCATGGATGCTCGACGACTTCAGCATCGACAACGGCGCGACGCACGTCGTCACAGGCAGCAACCACACGCAACGCAAGCCGCCATCGGGGCGAGCCGTGCTGGAGAACGAGACCGTGTTACAAGGCCCGGCCGGTTCGATCGCCATGTGGTTGTCGCAGACGTGGCACCGCCACGGCGCCAACGTCACCGAGGGCGCCAGGAACGGCGTGATCATCCAGTACGGCCGCTCGTGGGTGAAGCCGTTCGTCGATCTGCGGACCCCGATGGATGCCGCACAAGCTGCGGCGTTCTCACCGCGGCTGCGCTACATGCTCGGCTGCAACGCCAGCGCTCCGGTCCGCGGCTGACGAGCCGCGGACAGCCGGGCCGGATCAATTGGGCCGGACGTGTTTGGCGACGACGCGTTGCGAACTACTACCACGGCGCGCCGGACTCGGCCGAGGAGCGTCTGCAGGCCGGCTTCATCGTCGGCCACTCGTTACTGACCGCCCGGGGCGTGCCGTGCGCCGGCGAGGGCGATCTGAGAATGGCGATCGCCCCGACCATGAAGATCGGCAACACGCAGACCCCATCCGCTTCCCACGCCACCCCGATGACTACATGTCACATTGGTTCGCGCACGCGCCAACGCACCATTGTGCGATGTCGGTGGGTCACAATGCGGGACAGTTTGCGAAGGTCGCCGAGCTGATGCAGCTCGAGGACCTCACGCTGTAGAGGCGCAGCGCCTGATTAGATCAGGCGGACCTTCTGGGCTTCTTCGCCCTTCTTGCCAGGTGCGACTTCGAACTCAACGGTGTCGCCCTCGTTGAGCGACTTGTAGCCACTGCCTTCGATATTGGAGAAGTGGACGAACACGTCGCTGCCACCCTCTCGCGAGATGAAGCCGAAACCCTTCTCGGCATTGAAAAACTTTACGGTGCCTGTGGCCATTGCCTTTTTCCTTCAACAAGATGAGCCGCCGTCGACGGCTGACACGACGTTATCCGGTCTCGGACGCTTTCTCCGACTCATCACGACCTCGGCGATCAATCTCGGTCGAGTTGATCGTCGTCTTGCAGGCTGAACGTGAACTCGCCGTCTCGGAAAAGACGCAGGCAGACCCGGACCACGTCGGCCACAGCGATGATCCGCGCACCGAGCAGGATCTCATCGCCGTGCAGTCCGTTGGGATAGCCCGTGCCATCGAGACGTTCGTGGTGCTGCAGGATCATGTGGCGGCCGGGCCACGTGAAGACGACTCCCCGCATGATCTCGTACCCGGCTTGAGCGTGCTCGCGCACCAGCGCCAGCTCGGACGCTCGCAGCCCACCGGGCTTGGTGAGAATCTCCGACGGCGTCGACAGCTTGCCGATGTCGTGAATCCTGGCGGCCATCCGAATCCCGTCGACGTCAGTCTGGTCGATCCCGAGCTCGTTGGCGATGGCGACCGACAGTTCGGCGACGCGCTGCTGGTGACCTGCGGTGTAGGGATCGCGGGCCTCGGCGGCAGCGGCGATCGCGTCAACGGCGGCCTCGGTGAGGGCAACGAGCGTCGCCTCGTGCTCCTCGACCTCGGTCACATCCGTGACCACGACGGCGAGGCCGATGATCTTGTCGCCGAGGTGCACCGGGTTAGCAGGGTGCTGAAAATTCGGGCTCTGAGGGCTTTGGTCGGCGGTCGGGCCGGCGCTGTCTTGTTGGGCTCGATCGAGGGCTCGTCGAATCTCGGTTTCCG
>JANPOJ010000436.1:0-12367 GCA_031427935.1 Ilumatobacteraceae bacterium
ACACGGCTTCCGAGCGGGCCCTGTCGAGCGTCGCCTTGGAGATGCATGACGGCCGGGATCTGGACGTTGCAGTAGAAGTCGATGGCCGACGTGAGGAACTTCGTCACGACCACGCCACCGGCAATCAGCACCACGACCAACAGTGCCACAGCACGCCAGTTGCGTCGCCGCGGCGGCGGCAGCGTGGCGGTGGTCGTCGTGGTGCGCGGGCTCAGGTCCACGGACGGTCTTCCGGTGGCAGTCGCTGGGCAAGCACACGGGCCCTGCGGAACATCGCCAGGGTCAGCAGGCCGACGCCGCCGAACGTAGCGATGTAGCTGATGATCACGAAGGTTGTCTCCACTACAGGCTCGCTTCTTGACGTCGCTCGGCAATGGCGAACTCCAGGCCGTGGTCGTCGAGCGCGTCCTGCATCGCCAGGACTCGCTGGCGGTGCAGCACCAGCCACGCGTACAGCAGCGTGAACACGATCACGCCGATGAACAAGCTGAACAACATCAGGTTCTCCAGCTTGCCCTTGGCGATGCTCTCTTGCTGGTGCAGGGGCCGCCACCATTCGACGCTGAAGTGCACGAGCGGGATCTCCAGCACCGACAGCAGGGCAACAACTGCGCTGCGCCGGGCGCGCTGTTCGTGACTGCCACCCAGACCGCGCACGGCGAGGTAGCCGAGGTACGTGACGAACAAGAACGCGGTGGTCGTGACCCGCGAGTCCCAGACCCAGTAGACGCCCCACGAGATCCGGCCCCACAGGCTGCCGGTCAGCAACGTGATGCCCATGAACAGCACCCCCACCTCAGCGCTGGCGCCGGCCAGGCGATCCCATGTCAGCGAACGAGTGCGCTTCGACAGGTAGGCCGCGCTGCTGACGGCAGTGACGATGAAGGCGAGGTATGCCAGCCACGCGCTGGGCACGTGGATGTAGAGGATGCGCACGCCCTTGCGCTGCACGGCGTCGTCGGGCGACAGGAACAGGCCGAACAGCACGAACCAACCGAGGCCGACCAACGTGGCGATCCCGAGCGCCCTGGTGACGCGAGTGCCGGTCGGGTGCGGCACGGTCTCGGGGGTGTCCGGTGTGTTCATACGCTGTCGTCCACCAGTGGGCCGAACGAGATCGAACCGCCGATGCCGAACAGCAACGCGTAGGTCACCAGCAGTGCGACCCATGCCCAGCCCTCACGCATCGAGGTTCCTCCTACGCCGAGTGCCGCTTGGGTCGCTCGGGTTGCTCCGATCAGAACTGGCGCCACGACCGGGAGAAGCAACAACGGCAGCAGTGATTCGCGACCTTTGGTTCCGGTGGTGAGACCGCCATAGAGCGTACCGACCAACCCGAGCCCGCAGGAAGCGGCTAGCGCGCTCGTGATTAGTAGTGGCAGGCCGGTGCCGTGGATGCGACTGTTGTAGAGCACGAACGCGGCCACGAACAGCAACGCCTCCAGCACCACCAACTGCAGCGTCAGCGCCAGCGCTTTGCCGAAGTAGATGCCCTGGGCAGGCACGCCGGCGGTGCACAGGGCATCGAGGGCACCATCAGCAGCCTCGACGGCGAACGATCGCTGCACCACCACGAGCATGCTGAACAGGGTCGCCAGCCACACCAGGCCTGGGGCGACGCGCACCAGCAGATCGTCAGCGTCGAGCGCGAAGGCGAACAGCACCATCACGATCGCCGCGAACGGCAGCACCTGGTTGATCAAGACGCGGCTGCGCAGTTCGATGCGCAGATCCTTGGTGGCCACCAATCGGGCCACGCCGAGGCTGGTCACGACGATCCGCTGATCTGGCCGCGGATCTGCCCGCCGACCACCTCGACCACCCGGGTCGCCAACGCTCCGGCGCGATCCAACTCGTGGCTGGCGACGATCATCGTGGCTCCCACCGCGGTAGCGGCGCGCAGGACTGTGTCGAGCTCGTCGCGGCCGGCGGCGTCGAGCCCGGCATGGGGCTCGTCGAGCAGCCACAGCTCGGCGCGGCGGGCGATGAGGCACGCCAACGCCGTGCGTCGCCGCTGACCTGCCGACAACTTGCGCACCGGTACCTCACCGAGCCGGCCGGCCAGGCCCATGCGCTCGAGGGCGGCACTGATCTCGTCGGGCGTTGCCGCGACCGTGGCCCCCCAGAACGTCACGTTCTCGTCGACGGTCAGATCGGTGTACAAGCCGTTCGAATGCCCCAGCAGACCGACGCGCGACCGCACCGTCTGACGGTGGTCGGCGAGGTCGAGACCGAGGACCTTGGCGGTGCCACGCGCCGGCGGCAACAATCCGGCGCAGAGCCGCAGCAGGGTGGACTTGCCGGCGCCGTTCGGGCCTTGCAACAGCACGATCTCGCCGCGCTCGACGGTCAGGGTCGCTCCCGCCAACGCAGGAAAGCGATCGAGGACGGCCACGACGTCGACGAGTTGAACGACCGGATCCGTCTCCATAGGACGTGGCAACGCTACCGGCAGTCAAGCCGGGACTCGATCGTGCCGATATCGTCAATCGTTGGTTCGGGCGAGCGAGATGCTGCGGTCTACCCAGCATCCACGCGTCGAATCGATTCCACCATGTCAGAAAAACCGCCAGCAAGCCACGAAAAGGTCAGCCACTGGGATCGCCCGAAGCCGCCCCACGATTGGCGTTGGGTCGTCGGCGGGATCGGCCGCACCCTGATCACGCTCGGCTTGTTGATGTTCGCCTTCGTCGCCTACCAGTTGTGGGGCACCGGCATCCAGACTGCGCAGGCACAGCGATCGCTGGCCAGAGAGTTCGACGCCCAGATCGCCAGTGCACAGCCGGCGCCGACCACCACGGCGGCGCCTCCGGTGACCGACCCGGCGACCAGCGACAGCACCGCACCAACCGACCCGGTCGCGCCGACCACGACGCTCGCGCCGGTGCTGCCACCTGCCAAGCCGATCCCCGCTGCCGAGGCGGCGGTCGCCCGCCTCGAGATCCCCCGGATGGGCCTCAACCGCATCGTCGTCGAGGGTGCCACAGCCGACGCGTTGACCAAGGGCCCGGGTCACTTCCCGGAGACTCCGCTGCCCGGGCAGTTGGGCAACTCGGCCATCGCCGGCCACCGCACCACCCATCTCCATCCGTTCTTCGACATCGACAAGCTGCAGCCGGGCGACGAGATCATCGTCACCACGTTGAACGGCCGATACGTGTATCACGTGACCGGCACCGACGTGGTCGCGCCGGAGGACTACGCCGCGGTGATCCCGACGACCGATGTCACCAAGGCCACGCTGACGCTGGTGTCGTGCACGCCTCGCTACTCGGCCAAGAACCGCATCGTCGTGCGGTCCGAGCTGGTGCCCTCGCTGTCGGATGCGTTGACCGAAGCATCCCCCGTCGTCCCGGTGCTGCCCGACGACACTGCAGCCACGCTGCCCGACGAGTCGGTGACGGTCGTCGACACGATTGCCCCGACGGCAACGTCGGTGGCGACGTCGGCACCGACAGATACGACGGCAACCACGGCCGGCCCGGTCGACACCAGGGCCGACACGGTGCCTGTCGTCGTGGCACCGGCGGTCGGAGCGACACCCGATGCGTTCAGCGACGGATGGTTCAGCGACACGTCGGCAATCTCTCCGTCGATCCTGTGGGCGCTCGTGCTGGCCGGCATCGCCTACGGCATCTACTGGCTGAGCCACAAGGTCCGGCGGTCCTGGGTCGGCGTGCTCTTCGGCTTCGTCCCGTTCATCGTCTCGTTGTACTTCTTCTACGAGAACATCAATCGACTGCTGCCACCGAACCTGTGACAATCGCTTCTCGATGACGGATCCGGTACGCGCTCGACGCAAACAAGTTGCCCGGTGGACGCGCCGCGCCAACCGCCTCGGGTACCTGTGCTTCGGCATCGCCATCGTCACGTTCGTGGTCGGGTTCATCGTCAGCTTCAACGGCACTGTGTCGGCAATCGTGATCGCGTCGATGATCGTGGGATCCGTGCTGCTGGCACCGGCGATCGTGCTCGGCTACGCGGTCAAGGCCGCCGAACGCGACGATCGCGAGCGCGGCATCTGAGAACTCATTTCCGCAACGGGTTCCGCAGTTGTTACTCTGAGGTAACCGTATGAGCATTCGCCTTCCCGCACCCGCTCGCCGCGAACAGATTCTGGACGTCGCCGTCGAGGTGTTCGCCCGCAACGGCTTCCATGGCGCCTCGATGAACGACGTTGCCGAGGCGGCCGGAGTCACCAAACCCGTGCTCTACCAGCACTTCGACTCCAAGCAGGACCTCTACATGGCCCTGCTCGACGAGGTCGGCAACCGCCTGTTGACTGCGATCACCAAGGCCACCGCCGGGCTGGCCAGTGGTCGCCAGCAGACCGAGCAGGGCTTCCTGGCCTACTTCCAGTGGGTCGCCGACGACCACGACGCGTTCTTGCTGCTGTTCGGCTCGCGTGCCAGCCGCGACGAAGAGTCCACGCAAGCCATCCGTCGGATCACCGCCGGCGCAGCCGATGCCATCGCTCCGCTGATCGCCGCCAACATCGGCGCCGATCACCGCCGCACGCTGGCCCACGGCCTCGTCGGGTTGGCCGAGGGCGTCAGCCGTCGTCTCGTCGAACAAGGTCGTTCCTTCGACCCGCTGGTGCTCGGTCAACAGGTCGCCGACCTGGCCTGGGCCGGCCTGCGCGCGGTCCACGACTGAGCTCATGTCGTTCTGGTCGACGTTCCGGTCAGTGGGCGATGCGCTCGGGATCGCCAGGCGCCGCGTCGTACCGGTCGGTTGTGCGCTGGGGCAGTCGGTGTTCGCCGAGACGAAGCGCGCGACCCAGATCGTCAACATCGCCAGGCCGCGCCGATCGCTGCAGGCCGCGACCATCGCCCGGCTGAAGCCGCTGTTCCCCGACCTCGATCTCGCCAAGATCCAGGTGCGAACCAAATGCCGTTTGCCGTCGAACCAGTTCCGCCAGTCCGGGTCGATCTACGCCATGACGTTCGGCAACTCGATCTTCTGGCGGGACGAGCTCGACGAGAGCAATCCGAACGATCTGGTGAAGCTCATCCACGAGATCGTGCACGTCGATCAGGTGCGGCGTCGGGGCAGTGAATCCGCCTTCGCCTGCGAGTACGGCCGGGGCTACATCGAAGGTGGCGGCACCCTGCCCGCCTACATCGACGCTCCAACGGCGTACCACCGCAACCCGCTCGAGGCCGAGGCCTACTCGTTCGAAGCGCAGTTCCGCGACGCGGCCGGCAACGTCGTGGTCGCTCGACTCCCTACCGGTTGACCCTGCGGCTGACCGTGTGCGACTCCGCAAGAGCCGCCTTGCGGACCGGAAATCTGCACGAGGAGCACGCGGGCGAGGGCTCAGCGACGAACTGGGCAGCCCCAGAACGATACGTACGATTCTGGGGCTGCCCAGTTCAGTGACGCTGACGCTGAGCGCGAGGGCCTCCGCAGCCCATTTCGGTGCCAGCACTGAGCAAGGCGACGAGCGCCAGAACGGCCGCTCTCGCGCACTCCCCAGATTCCCCAGGGAGTGTGCGATTGTGAATCAGGGAGCACCGAACTGCCGGTTGACCGAACGCTTCAGCCGTTGTCGGTGATGACGGTGATGACCACGGTGGCATCGAGGGTGCCCAGCGAACCGTCCTTGTGCAACGTCAGCGTGCCACCGTCTGCGGGCACGGTCATCGTGCCGAGGTCCTTGACGAGCTCGTAGGCGTACCCCAACGGCGCAGCGCTGCTGCGATGGTCTGACCCTCGCACTTGAACTTCACGTCGGAGTTGCTGGGAATCTGCTCGAAGACAACGCTCCACTCGCCGATTCGATCGTCACCACTGTCGATGTGCCGGCCCTCACCTCCACGTCGCTTCCGGCGCCCAGCACCACGACCAACACCGAGAACCAGATCCGGGTCGAGATCGCCGACGGTTGCCCGGCCTCGCTGGCGGCACACCACGAGGACAGCAGCACGGTGGCGAACTGGATCGCCAACCCCGACCCGACCGGGCTCGCCACCACATTCGTGCCCGGCATACCGACGTCCGCGCTGATCTGTCGTTACGCGGCCATGTACGTGACGACCGCTACGGCCGACGGACGCCACCTCGACGGTGGCGAGCTGTTCAGCACGACGACTCTCGACGCCGCCACGGCCACGACGCTGGCGACGGCTCTCAACAACATCGTTCCCTGGGATTTCGTTTCGGGATGCCTCGCCGGATTGCAGCACGCCCGGTACACGGCCATCGTGTTCGCGATTCCTGGACGAAGCGATGTCGACCTGTGGCTGAAGGACTGGATCGGGTGCCCGGAGGTCGGCAACGGCGCCCGCACCTCCGGCCTGCTGGTCAACGGCCAGGGCACCGCGTTCCTGGCGCAACTCGACGCCGCTGCCCCACCAGCGCCCCCAACAGAGGACTTCACCTCCACCACGTGACCGCTACAGGTTGGCGGCGAGGTCGGCCCACAGGTCGTCGACGTCTTCGATGCCGACGCTCATCCGCAGCAGACCAGGCGGCACATGGGCATCGCCCGCGTACTTCTGGCGCCGCTCGATCGTGGTCTCGACACCGCCGAGGCTCGTGGCCGGCACCAGCACGCGCACACCGGCGCACAACGCATCGGCCGCCGCGGCACCACCACTGACGACGAACGAGACCATCGCCCCTTGGCCCGGATACCGCACCTCGGCGACCCCGGCATGGGCCCGCAGCCGCTCGACCAGCACCTCGGCGTTGCGCTGCATCGCCGCGAGGCGAATCGGCAACGTGCGCAGACCGCGCAGCGCCAAGAACGCCTCGAGCGCGCCAGGGGTTGCGCCCTGGAACGTGCGCGCCTGCACGAGCCGGTCGTAGACCGCGTCGTCGGCGGTCACGCACAACCCGATCAACAAGTCGCTGTGCCCGCCGATGAACTTGGTGCCGCTGTGCAAAACGATGGCCGCGCCATGTTCGAGTGGTCGCTGCAACAGCGGCGTGGCGAACGTGGAGTCGACCACCATCGACGCGCCGGCGTCGCGCGTTGCAGCGCCGATCGCCTGCAGATCAGCCACGTCGAGCGTCGGGTTGGTCGGTGTCTCGACCCACACCACATCGGCGCCCTGTGCGGCGATCGCCACCGCCGTGGTGTCGGTGATGTCGACCGGACGCAACTCGACCTGACCCCGCGACTGGTACTCCGAGAGCAGCGAGCGCACGCCCATGTAGCTGACGGTCGGGATCACCACGATCTTCGGTGCCAGCGCGAACACGATGGCCGACGCAGCTGCCATACCACTCGAATACGCGATCGCTCGACCGCCTTCGAGTGCACCCACCGCCGTCTCCAACGCGGCCCACGTGTCGGTGCCGTGCGTGCGTGTGTACTCGCCGCCCGATCGAAAGTTCGAGGCCAGCACGATGGGCTGGTTCAGCGGGTTGCCCGGTGCCGACGGCCGGCCTGCCGTGACGGCAATGGTCGCAGGGGCAAGAGGATGATCGTCCGGCATCTCGCCATGATCACATATGCCGACGACGCCAGATCGAGTAAACCCGCCACAGCCGGCCGACGAAGATGGTCGCGACGATCCAGATGACCCAAGCAAACGGCGTCCACGCGCCGCCCACATGAGTGTGGGTCATCTCAGGCTCCTTCGATGGGTTCTGCAGGGATCGGGCGGTTCAACACCGAACCAACGACGTCGGCAAGCGAGAGCCAACTGGTCGTTCCCGACGAGAGTGCCTCGTAGCCGGCGGGGGTGGGTCGGTAGTACTTCCGGGCGGGTCCGGCGTTGGAGGAGACGAGTCGAGCGCTGACCCGACCCTCTCGTTCGAGCCGCGCCAGCGCCGGGTAGACGGTGCCTTCGAGAATGTCGAAGAGGCCGATCTGGTGGAGCCTCTGGACGACCTCGTATCCGTAGGACTCCTGCTCAGCGAGCAGTTGCAGCAAGAGCAGCGACAAGACACCCTTCAGCAGTTGCGGGTTGTGAGTGGACGGCACGCAGCAAGACTATGTCAACTACTATGTTTCGTCAAGTAGCGGCGAACCAAGGCCGCCTCTCACACGCCGCGCAAAACGAACCCCCGGTATCCATCGGCGAATCCCGCGGCCAACAGGGCCATGGCCTCGCTGCCCTTGCGGTCGATCGGGTCGCCGTTGACCTTGCGGACTTCGATCGAACGTTGTCGCCCGTCTTTGACCAGCGCGGCCAACGAATCGGCCCAACTGCCGTCGGTCACCCCCGAGAAGGTGACGAGATGCGACGAGCGCCGGTCGAACCACACCAGCGGCAAGCCATTGCGCAGCACCACCAACGCACCAGCCGTGCGACTGGGGCGTCCGGCGGACGGTGGCCAATCGAGTGCGGCACCGTACGGCTGGGCCGGATCGGTGGCCCGCAACACCTGACGCCGCGGCAGGCACGAGCTCCGGGTGCAGCGCCGGGTCGGCCACATCGCGAGCCGACCGCAGGCGATCCACCGCCCCCGGCAGTGCGAACTGGGCGGCACCGAGGCCGGCAACGAAGTAGCCGCGGCGCACCTGACCGCGCTCCTCCAGCACCTTCAACACGCCGTACGTCGCCGCGTACCCGCCTTTGACACCCTCGGCCAGCACCGCCTCTCGTGTGACCACGCCGTACCGCTCGAGCAACTGCAACGCGGCGGCGTGAGCCGCTTGCGTCGGCGACGGCGCAGGCGAGCGCAGCGGCGCCACCAGCGACCAGCGACCAGAACCGGCGGGGGGCCCGATGCGGGTCAGTCGTCCTGGCCGCGGCCGGCCGCGCGGGGCAGCAGACGATCGCGACGACTTGCCACCCGAGAGCATCGCCCGCAGCGGCGCCAACGAATCGTTGGTGACCTCGCCGGCCCACACCAGATCCCACAACGCTGCGAGCAGTTCCCCATCGGTTGCGTCGCCCGAAGCGGCGCGAAGCTGGTTCCAGAAACTGGCGCCGTGCGAGGCCAGATGAGCGCGGATGGCATCGTGCAGCGGCCCGTCAGGAGCCTCGGCAACCTCGAGTGACGCATCGATCATGGCGAACTGGTCTGTGAAGTAGAGCCGGACCCGGCCGTCGTTCGGACCGATCGCACCGCTGCCGACCCACACGACGTCGCCGGTGGTGCACAGCTCGTCGAGGTCGGCGGCGCGATAGCTGCGCAGCCGCGACGGCAGCAGTTCGGTCTCCAGCGTCGACGCCACCAACGCAGCGCCCTGCAACTGAGCCAGCGCCTCGACCAGCGAGTCGAGGCCACGACGTTCGCCCGGTATGCCGTGCCACACCTGGATGAAGCGGGCGTACGCCTCGGGCTCGACCGGCTCGATCTCGCGGCGCAAGGTGGCCAGCGAACGGCGACGCAGCTGCCGCAGCACCTCGGCGTCGCAGTACTCGCGACCGACGCCACCGGGTCGGAACTCGCCATGCACGATGCGATCAGCAGCCTCGAGCGCGGCAAGGGCGCCGACGATCCGCTCGACGGGCGATGCAAACCGCCGCGCCACATCGGTTGCCGTGAACGGGCCATGCGTGCGGGCGTAGCGCGCGACTAGGGACTCGAGCGGGTGGGCCACAGGTTCGGTGAACGCCATCGGCAGACCGAGCGGCACGTTGCAGCCGAACGCGTCGCGATACCTGGCCGCATCTTCGGCGGCGACATGGCGCGACTCACCGCCGAGCTGCACCTCGATCATCCTGCGAGTGCGGGCGAGCTCGTCGATCCACTCCCCGCCCAGGCCCTCACTGCGCAGATCGACCTCGGCAGCGCTGAGGTCGCCGACCTTGCGCAACACGTCGTGCAATTCGTCCGCACTGCGAGCACGACGACCATCGGCGACACATTGCAGTTCGAGCTCCACATCGGCCAGCACGCCAGGGTCGAGCAGCTCGCGCAGCTCCTCGGCACCCAACAGGTCGCGCAGCAGGTCGCGGTCGAGCGATAGGGCGGCAGCGCGGCGCTCGGCCAGTGGCGCATCGCCCTCGTACATGTACGCGGCAATCCAGTTGAACAGCAGGCTCTGAGCGAACGGCGACGCCTTGGCGGTATCGACGCTGACCACGCGCACGGCGCGACTGCGCAACTGGCCGAGCACGTCGCGCAACCCCGGCAGGTCGAACACGTCTTGCAGACATTCGCGCGACGTCTCCAGCAGGATCGGGAAGGTCGGGTACTTGGCGGCCACCGACAAGAGGTCGGCGGCGCGCTGGCGTTGTTGCCACAGCGGTGTGCGCCGGTCGGGTCGCCGACGCGGTAGCAACAACGCACGGGCGGCGCACTCGCGAAAGCGCGCCGAGAACAACGACGTCTGCGGCAGGGCGCCGACGACGAGCTCATCGATGTCGTCGGGGTCGATGATCAGGTCGGCCAGCGGCACGGCGTCGGCGGCCTCGGGCAGTCGCAAGACGATGCCGTCGTCACTCCACATGGTCTCGATGGGGATGTCGTACAGGTCGATCATCCGCCGCTCGATCGCCATCGCCCACGGTGCGTGCACCGGGGTGCCGAACGGGGTGAGGATGCACACCCTCCAATCGCCGATCTCGTCGCGAAACCGTTCGACCACGACAGTGCGGTCGTCGGGGACGACTCCGGTGGCTTGCGCCTGCTCGTCGAGGTAGTTGACGACGTTGCCGGCGGCGAAGCGATCGAGGCGATAGTCGCCCATCAATCGCTCGATGGCAACCTCGTTGCCCATCGCCCGCATCTCGCGCTGGAACGCGCCGAGTGCCCGGCCGAGCTCGAGTGGCCGGCCCGGGCGATCACCGTGCCAGAAGGGCATCTTGCCCTGCTCGCCTGGTGCGGGAGTGACCGTGACCCGCTCGAACGTGATCTCCTCGATCCGCCACGCGCTGGCGCCGAGCATGAAGGTCTCACCTGGCCGGCTCTCGTAGACCATCTCCTCGTCAAGCTCGCCGACACGCGTGCCGTCGGGCAGGAACACGCCGTACAACCCCCGATCGGGGATGGTGCCACCGCTGGTGACCGCCAACCGCTTCGAACCCTCGCGCGCTCGCAGGGTTCCGCCGGTGCGATCCCACACCAACCGTGGGCGCAGCTCGTTGAACTCGTCGCTGGGATAGCGGCCCGACAGCAGGTCGAGCACGTTGTACAACAGGTCGTCGCTGAGCTCGGCGAAGTTGGCGCAGCGCCGAACGAGCGCGGCGACGGACTCCACCGTGCACTCCGGATGGGTGGCGACGTGGGCAACGATCTGTTGTGCCAGCACGTCGAGCGGGTTGCGCAGGAAGCGAGTGGTCTCGATCTCGCCGCTGACCATGCGCTGAGCGACCACCGCTGCCTCCAGCAGGTCGCCGCGATGCTTGGGGTACATGATGCCCCTGCTGGGCTCGCCCACCGAGTGGCCGGCGCGGCCCACACGCTGCATGCCCCGCGACACCGCACCCGGTGACTCGACCTGGATGACGAGGTCGACGGCACCCATGTCGATGCCGAGCTCGAGCGAACTTGTGGCGACGATGCCGCGCAACACGCCGCGCTTCAACTCGTCTTCGATCACGACGCGCTGCTCGCGCGCCAGCGAGCCGTGGTGGGCCTTGACCAGCTCATCGCCGGCCAGTTCGTTGAGGTTGGCAGCCAGACGCTCGGCCTGGCGGCGGGCGTTGCAGAAGATGATCGTGCTGCGG
The DNA here is from genome assembly GCA_031427935.1 of Ilumatobacteraceae bacterium. Lineage (GTDB taxonomy): Bacteria > Actinomycetota > Acidimicrobiia > Acidimicrobiales > Ilumatobacteraceae > JAENVT01. The sequence goes on from JANPOJ010000436.1 coordinate 11,577, forward strand.
TGGGCCAGGACCTGGGCGAGCACGGCCGGGTACACGCTCTCCCAGATGTTGCCCATCTCCTCGACCGGTACCACGACGTCGACCTCCATCTGCTTGCGCATCCCGGCATCGACGATCGTGACCGCACGCCGGGCGCCGTCGTCGCCGTGCCCACCGAGGAAGTGGGCAACCTCCTCGAGCGGGCGTTGCGTGGCCGAGAGACCGATGCGCTGTGGCGGGCGGGCCGTGATCGCCTCCAGCCGTTCGAGCGACAGCATGAGGTGGGCACCGCGCTTGGTGGCGGCCATGGCATGGATCTCGTCGATGATCACCGTGTCGACGTTGACGAGAGTGTCGGCGACCGACGAGGTGAGCATGAGGTACAGGCTCTCGGGTGTGGTGATCAGCAGATCGACGGGATGGCGGATCAGCGCCTGACGTTCGCGCTGCGAGGTGTCGCCGGTGCGCATGGCCACGGTGGGTTGATGGAACGGCACACCCAACCGCTCGGCCGCCAGCTCGATGCCCATCAACGGCGCACGCAGGTTCTTCTCGATGTCGAAGGCCAGCGCCCGCAACGGCGAGATGTACAACACGCGGGTACGACGCTTCGGGTCAGCCGCCTCGGTCGTGCACAGCCGGTCGATCGAGGCCATGAAGGCGGTCAGCGTCTTGCCGCTGCCGGTCGGTGCACAGACCAGCGTGTGGCCTCCACCGAGGATCGCCGGCCAGCCTTCGATCTGCGGCTTGGTGGGCGCGGGGAACGATGCCGCGAACCAGGCCCGCACCGCCGGCGAGAACGCCTCGAGCAC
>JANPOJ010000437.1:0-8388 GCA_031427935.1 Ilumatobacteraceae bacterium
CCAACCCTCGACCGGCACCTCGGTGTTCGCCGCTGCCGATGGTGTGGTCAGGTTCAGCGGAGTTGTCGCCGGGGTGCGCTACGTGGTCATCGACCAGTCCGATGGCCGCACGGCCACCTACGGGCGCTTGGCCGCGGCAGGGGTCACGGTCGGTGGGGCACTGCGAGCAGGCGACCTGGTCGGCACGACAACGGAGCGGTTCTTCTTCGGCCTCCGCGAGGGCGACCGATACATCGACCCGGCTCCGTTCATCGGGTCGCCCCGGTACCGGCGTCGACTGATCCCCATCGACGGATCCGGCCCGCGGCCGCCGCCACCGCCGACGATGCGGTGCGCGGCGTCGCAGCCAGGGGTGGGCGAGCGTGCGCCGCGCCGATAACATGGTCAACCGGTCGTCAACCCCGACGATCCGTTATCGACGTCCCGCGCCTTCTGCGGTCGCCTCGGCGCCTGGTGTGTGACCCGTCAACCGCAGAGAAGGAGTCCCCATCATGGCCGTCGTCACCATGCGACAGATGCTCGAAGCGGGTGTGCACTTCGGGCACCAGACCCGCCGTTGGAACCCGAAGATGAAGCGATTCATCTTCGGCGAGCGCAACGGCATCTACATCATCGATCTCGAGCAGACGCTGACGCGTGTCGAGACCGCGTACAACTTTGTGCGCGATCTGGCGGCCGGCGGCGGCACGGTGTTGTTCATCGGTACGAAGAAGCAGGCGCAGGATCCCGTGCGCAGCTACGCCGAGAAGTGCGGCATGTCGTACGTCAACGAGCGTTGGCTCGGCGGCATGTTGACCAACTTCGAGACGATCGCCAAGCGCGTGTCGAAGATGCAGGAGTACGAGCGCATGCGCATCTCCGGCGAGTTCGATTCGATGCCGAAGAAAGAGGCGCTGCTGCTCGGTCGCGAGCTCGAGAAGCTGCAGAAGAACCTCGGCGGCATTCGCAACATGAGCAAGCGTCCCGACGCCGTGTTCATCCTCGACACCAAGAAAGAGCACATCGCGGTCACCGAGGCCAACAAGCTGAAGATCCCCGTGATCGCTGTCGTCGACACCAACGTCGACCCAGACGTCGTGCAGTTCCCGATCCCCGGCAACGACGATGCCATCCGTGCCAACGCTCTGATGAGCCGCGTGATCGCCGAGGCCATCGAGGAAGGCCGATACATCGCCAGCAAGCGCAATCCTCAGGTCAGCGCGGCGCCGAAGCGCACCGTCGAGGACGAGGCCGCGTTCGCCGCAGCGCAAGCCGATGCACGCCGACAGGCCGCTGCCGCGCAGGCCGAGCGTGATGCCCGCGTCGCCTCGAGTGCCGTGGCCGTGGCCGACGACGCCCCTGCCGAGGAAGCCCCCGCACAGGAAGCCCCCGCACAGGATGTCGGCGCCGACGAGGCTCCCGTCGCCGTTGTCGAAGCCGTTGAGGCCGTCGACAGCACTGACACGACCGAGGCCCCTGCAACCGAGACTGAAACCGAAGGCTGATACTCGATGGCATTCACTGCAAAAGACGTACAGGCGCTGCGCCAGGCCACTGGCGCCGGCATGATGGACGCCAAGAAGGCCCTGGAGGCCAACGACGGCGATATGGACGCATCCAAGCAATGGCTGCGTGAGAAGGGCTTGGCCGCCAGCGCCAAGCGCGACGACCGCGAGAACAACCAGGGCCTGGTTGCGCTCGTCATCGAGGGCAACGTTGGTGCGATCGTCAAGCTGAAGAGCGAGACCGATTTCGTCGCTGCCAGCGACTTGTTCAAGGGCGAGGCCGACACGTTGGCGAAGCTGGTCATCGCCGAGGGCGAAGCCGCTGTCGCCAAGCGTTCGGCCGAGCTCGACGACCTGAAGATCACCTTGAAGGAGAAGATTGATTTGGGCGATGTCGTCCGGTTCGAGGCTGCTCCTGGCAACGTGCTCGACAGCTACCTGCACATGCAGGGTGGCCGCGGGGTCAACGCGGTGCTCGTCGAGATGGCGAATGCGACACAGGAACTGGCTCACGACGTGGCCGTGCACATCGGCTTCGCTCGACCGAAGTACCTCAGCCGCAACGACATCCCCGAGGATGTGGTCACCCACGAGCGCCAGACCCTGGAGACCATCAGCCGCAACGAAGGCAAGCCAGAGGCCGCGTTGCCGAAGATCATCGAGGGTCGCCTCAACGGCTTCTACAAGGATGTTGCGCTGCTCGATCAGCCCTATGCCAAAGATGACAAACAGTCGATCACCAAGCTGATCGGCTCGGCGTCGATCGTGCGCTTCGCCCAGGTCGAGATCGGCTGACCGGCCGATGACTTCGGCGGCATCGCCCCGATGGAAACGAATCGTCTTCAAACCGTCGGGCGAGGCCCTCGCCGGTGATTCAGGTCAAGGGCTCGATGCGGCAACGCTCGACTCGACGGCCCGAGAGATCATCGCCGTGCGCGAGATGGATGTCGACGTGTGCGTCGTCGTCGGCGGTGGCAACTTCTGGCGCGGCCGTACTGGCGCCATGTCGGGCATGGACGCGACGCAGTCCGACCACATCGGAATGCTCGGCACCGTGATGAACGCGCTGGCGCTGCAGGACGCGCTCGAGCGAGCGGGGCAAGACACCCGCGTACAGAGCGCCATCGAGATGCCCCGGCTCTGCGAGCCGTACATCCGCCGCAAGGCCATGCGCCATCTCGAGCAGGGTCGTGTCGTGATCTTCGCGGCGGGTACCGGTAACCCGTTCTTCACCACCGATACCGCCGCAGCCCTCCGTGCGGCCGAGATCGACGCCGATGCGTTGTTGAAGGGCACACATTCCGGTGTCGACGGCGTGTACAGCGCAGACCCGCGCACCGTTTCGTCGGCGACGAAGTACGACGAGATCACCTACATCGAGGTGATGACCAAGGATCTCAAGGTCATGGATGCCACGGCGATCGCGTTCTGCCGCGACAACGCCATCCCGATCGTGGTGTTCGACATGTCGTCTCCAGCGAGATTGCAGGCGATTCTGCGTGGCGAACGTGTCGGCACGATCATCCAGGGTTGACGGGATGCGCGTCACGCCTCCTCGCCGGTCGATACGCTGGTCACCGTGACTGAAGAGACCCTTCTCGACGCCATCGACAAGATGGAGAAGGCTGTCGAGCACGTGCAGAGCCTGTTCACGACGGTGCGCACCGGTCGGGCATCTCCGGCGCTGGTGGAAAAGCTGATGGTCGACTACTACGGGTCGATGGTTCCCGTACAGCAACTGGCTGGATTCCAGGTGCCCGAAGCACGGCAGTTGATCATCAAGCCGCACGACCGCGCCTCGCTGGGCGCCATCGAGAAGGCCATTCGCGATAGTGATCTCGGTGTCAGCCCGTCGAACGACGGCGTGATCATCCGACTCAACTTCCCGCCTCTTACCGAAGAGCGTCGCAAGGAATACGTCAAGATCGTCAAGAACATGGCCGAAGACGGCCGAGTTGCCGTCCGCAACATTCGCCGCGATGCACGCAAGCATCTCGACGCCTCGGAGAAAGCCGCCGAGATCTCCGCAAACGAGCTGGAGCGAGCAGAGAAGGAAATCGAGCGGATCACCCACGAGCACGTGGAGATGATCGACAAGGCGTTCGGCCGTAAAGAGCAAGAACTCCTCGAGGTCTGAGCGAGCAAAGGGGATTTGCATGACTGACGATTCACGGCGTCACCGACGCCAAGATGAAGGGGAAGCAGAGGACTACGGTCCACCGTTGTTCGCCGAATCGACCGACGACGATGACGAGTCGGGCGACTTGTCGTTCGGCACATCCGACACCGGACCGTTGCCGCACTGGACCGAGCCCCCGACCGGCGAGATGCCGCGAACCCTGACCGCCACGCAGCCCTCGGACCCCACTGATGACCTCGACGTCTGGTCGTCATTTGCGGGCAAGGCCCCTGTGTGGCGCGACGATCAACCCGTCGACCCACATGACGAAACCGGCGAGATGGAGCGGGTCGTCCCGATCGAACCGGTGCTCGGCGTTGGTGACGATGTCACCAACCGCGACGAGTCGATCCCGATTCGACGCGAGCCGGGCCGCATCACGATCGGCACCGATCCCACCGACGACCGTTCACGGCCGGTGCCTCGAAAGGGCCGCCCGGGCGAGCCGGTGCGCGGTGGTCGTCCCGCACGCTCCGGTTCGACCGCTCGTCCGCCGAATCGGCCGGCCAAGTCGTCGGGCCGCGACGTGCCGACAGCGATCGGCGTCGGCCTGCTGTTGGCCGCAGCGTTCATCGTCGCAGTCGTCGTCAGCCCGAAGCTGGTGCTGGTGGTCGTGGTCGCCGTACTGGGATTCGGCGCTGTCGAATACTTCGACAAGGTCTCCGAGAAGGGCTACCGCCCAGCGACATTCGTGGGCATCGTCGCCTGCGTGGCCATGCCAATCGCCACCTACTGGGCGGGCGAGCAGGCGCTGCCGCTGATCATCGCACTCGGGTTCGTCGCCAGTGCACTCACCTTCATCGGGGCCAAGAGTCTCGAGGCCGCCCCGATGCCCAACATGGCCATCACGACGCTCGGCGTCGTGTGGATCGGCTTCCTGGGTTCGTTCGCTGCGCTGATCCTGCGATACTCGAAGGGCTTCGGGTTCCCGGTGGCTTCGGGGTTCATCAGCACCAGCATCGGCACCGACACGTTGTGCCTGCTGGCCATCGGCGTGGTCGCCAACGATGTCGGCGCGCTGGTGCTCGGCAGCGCGGCGGGCAAGTCTCCGCTGCGGGCCTGGATCAGTCCCAACAAGAGCATCGAAGGTCTGTTCGGTGGCACGGTCGCCACCATCCTGGCGATGGTGATCGTCGGCCTCACAGATCGCTCGAGCACGTGGAACAGCGCCGGCGATCTGATCGTGTTGGGGATCGTGATCTCGGTCATGGCGCCCATCGGCGACCTCACCGAGAGCATGTTCAAGCGCAACCTCGACATCAAGGACTTCGGCACCATCATCCGCGGCCACGGTGGCGTGCTCGACCGCTTCGACGGCTTCTTGTTCAGTCTCCCCGCGGTGTACTACCTCCTGCAGATCCTGCAGCCCTGGGTGACCAAGTAGCCCGAGGGCGTGACTGCCCGCAGGCCGCTCGTGGTCGATGGATGCGAGACTGACCGGATGTCAACGGTTCGTGTCGCCATTGCCGGCTCCTCGGGGTCGATCGGGGTGCAGACCCTCGATGTCGTGCGTGCCGAGGCAGGCCGGTACGAAGTCGTCGCCCTTGGCGTCGCCTCGTCGATCGAGGTGCTGATCGCCCAGGCCAACGAGTTCCGACCAAAGGTTGTCGCCGTGGCGGACCAGAGCCGGCGGGCCGAGGTCGCAGCCGCCCTGCCGTTCGCCGAGGTCGTCGCTGACCTCGCAGATCTCGCGGACGACGCCGACGTCGTCGTCAACGGTGTGGTCGGCTTTGCCGGTCTCGCGGTGACCGTGCGAACCCTGCAGCTGGGCAAGCGGTTGGCGCTGGCCAACAAGGAGAGCCTGATCGCCGGCGCGCCGGTCGTGCAACCGCTTCGATCGACTGCCGGCGCCGAGCTGGTTCCGGTCGACAGCGAGCACTGTGCAGTGCACCAGTGCCTGCGTTCGAGCGCCGAGGCCGGTCGTGAGGTCGCCCGCATCGTGCTGACGGCCAGTGGCGGGCCGTTCCGTGGCCGCCGAGCGACCGATCTCGCCGAGGTCGGGGTCGATCAAGCGTTGGATCATCCGACGTGGAAGATGGGGCCGAAGATCACCATCGACTCCAGCACGTTGATGAACAAGGGTCTCGAGGTGATCGAAGCGCACGAGTTGTTCGGCACGCCCTACGACCAGATCGAGGTCGTCGTGCATCCGCAGTCGATCGTGCACTCGATGGTGGAGTTCACCGACGGCTCGACGATTGCCCAGCTCAGCATGCCCGACATGCGACTGCCCATCGGTTACGCCTTGGCCTACCCGAGCCGAATCTCCACGGCGTTCGGTCGAATCGACTGGGCAACGCTGCGGAGGCTCGACTTCGAGGCGCCTGATACGGCCACGTTCCGGTGCCTGCCGCTCGCGTATGAGGCCGGCAGGATCGGTTCGACGGCTCCAGCGTGGCTCAGCGCGGCCAACGAGGTGGCCGTCGAGGCCTTCCTGGTCGGGCGCATCCGCTGGTCACAGATCGCCGAGGTGTGTGACGCATCGCTCCAGCGCTTCGAGCGATCTGCCGATAGAACGGTGGACGACATCATTGCCGCCGACGCTCGTGCGCGTCAGGTGGCCACGGAGGTTCTTGCAGCGTGAGTGACACCTACACCAAGTTTCGCAACGAGGTGATGGCCGGCGGGGCAGACAGCCCCGAACTGGAGCCGACCGCCGGCGGGTCGACCGCAGTGATCGGTTTCGCGGTGATCATCGGCCTGCTCGCGGCCCTGTACATGTGGAGCCCGTGGGCGTTCGTGTTCGCCATCGGCCTGCTCATCTCGATCTTCCTCCACGAACTCGGCCATTTCGTCACGGCTCGCTGGACGGGCATGAAGGCCACGCAGTTCTTCTTGTTCATGGGCCCGAAGTTGTGGAGCTTCCGCCGCGGCGAGACCGAGTACGGCTTCCGGGCCTACCCGGTCGGCGCATTCGTGCGGATCATCGGGATGAACAACCTCGACGAGGTCGACCCGGCCGACGAGCTACGGGCGTATCGCAACAAGAGCTATCCGCGACGCATGCTGGTGATCACCGCCGGTTCGTTGATGCACATGCTGATCGCCATCACCTTGATCTTCGGCGTCTACGCCGTCAACGGGCGCCGGGTCGAGACCGGGCGCGTCGGGATCGGCAGCGTCGAGGCCGGGTTCCCTGCCAACGTCGCCGGGGTCGAGCCCGGCGACATCGTGCTGTCCATCGACGGCGTCGTGCCGAAGAGCCCCGCCGACTTCGTCACCCAGATCCGCAGCCATCAGCCGGGCGATGCGGTGACCCTGGTGCTCGATCGTGATGGGACGACCGTGACCAAGATGGTCGGCCTGGGCGCCAACCCGACCGAGGGCGTGGGGTTCGGTAAGGCTTTCCTCGGCGTCAGCTCAGGCAACGAGGTGTCGTGGAACAACGAATCGATCGCCAGCGCCGCGTTCCACAGCGTGCGCGATGTCGGCCCGGTCATGTGGCAGAGCGTCGGCGGGGTGGTGAAGGTGCTCATCCCGGTCAACATCATCGGCCATCTGACCGGATCCAGCACCGATCTCAACACCCGGCCGACGACGGTCGTGGGCATCAGCAAGTTGAGCGCGTCGATCGGCGACGAGTCGGGTTTCGGCGGTCTGCTGTTGACCCTCGCCGCCGTCAACGTGTTCGTCGGGCTGCTGAACCTGTTCCCCGTGCTGCCCTTCGACGGCGGGCATGCGGCCATCGCCACCTACGAGCGGCTGCGCTCGCGGCGCGGTCGGGCACCGTACCGTGCCGACATCGCCAAGATGATCCCGGTGGCGATGGCGATGATCGGCGTGCTGGCGATGTTGTTCATCACCGGGTTGTACCTCGACTTCGCCAAGCCCCTGCGCTGACCTGGCACACTGCTGTCATGCCCTTCGATCGCAAGGCCACTCGCCAGATCTCCGTCGGGAAGGTGCTGGTCGGCGGCGGTGCGCCGATCTCGGTGCAGTCGATGACCATCACCAAGTCGGCCGATGTCGAGGGCACGCTGCAGCAGATCTACGCGCTCGCGGCGGCCGGCTGCGACATCGTCCGCTGCACGTGCAACGAGCAGGAAGCAGCCGAGGGCTTGGCTCAGATCGTGCCGCGGTCGCCGATACCGATCATCGCCGACATCCACCACCAGTACCGCATGGCGCTGGCGGCCATGGAGGCCGGCGTGCACGGGTTGCGGCTGAACCCGGGCAACATTCGCAAGCCCGAGCACATCAAGGCTGTTGCCACCGAGGCCCGCGACCGCCAGATTTCGATTCGCATCGGGGTCAACGGTGGCTCGCTGGATCCATCGCTCTACGAGAAGTACGGCGGGATCAAGCCCGAGGCCATGGTCGAGAGCGCCCAGCGAGAGATGGCCTATTTCCACGAGGTCGGCTTCGACCTGATGAAGATCAGCGTCAAGGCATCGAACGTGCCGTTGATGGTCGAGGCGTACCGGCAGCTCAGCGAGGTCACCGACGTGCCCCTGCATCTTGGCGTCACCGAGTGAAGCAATTGCGGCAGCGCTCAAGCGCTACGGCCAGGAGAAGCTCGTTGCGGCACGTCACGAGCACAATCAGCAAGCCGCCGAGATCAAAAAACTGAGCCAAGGTATTCCAACCGACCTCTCCGAAAAGCAGAGTCTGCTTGCGAAACTCATGGAGAGGGCGCAATTGGCTGGCCACAAGATCAGCTTTCAGAACCGCGACTTCAGGGAAGCAGCGCCAGAAGACTTGGACCAAGCGATCGCGCAGATTATC
>JANPOJ010000438.1:0-3642 GCA_031427935.1 Ilumatobacteraceae bacterium
GCCAAGTTTCCGGGTCGTGGATTTGGTACCGAGGGCCAGCGGCCTCCAAAATAGCGCGGATCTGGTCGGGGTGCGTCGTCGATTCCGAGTTCGCCGAATGTGGAGATGATGGCACCGAGTCCGAACGACTCATCGTCGGGATGGGCGCACGCCGCGAGGACCGATCGAAAGCGGAACTGCTCACCGAAATCGGTGGTCATTTCATGCACCTCTGATGCGCGGCTCCGAACTCGGTGGTCATCGCAGTGCGAAGCCAGACCGGGCCGCAGTGTAGACGGCGACGACCACGAGCAGTCCGACGAACCAACGTTGCAGCGAACTGGAATCCCGGGTGTGGGCAAGGCGGCTACCGACGATGACACCGAGCAGGCTGGCGACCGTGAATGGGATCACGGTGCCCCATTCGATGGCGCCGGCCTGAAGTCGTGTTGTCAGCGCAACGGCGGAGTTGATGGTGATGACGAGCAGCGATGTGCCGATGGCCTCTGGCATCGTGAACCCGAGTGCGAGCACCAACGCTGGGACGATGACGAAGCCGCCGCCGACACCGAAGAATCCAGTGAGGAGACCGACGATCGTTCCGGCGACGATCACCCTGAGAATCATCATCGGGTCGATTTGCACGGATTCGGGCGAAACGGGTGGGGCAGCTGCAGCGCCGACTGAGCCGAGCGGCACTTCGTGGGGAGCATGCGTGACACGCCGCCACATGCCGTACGCCGCAACGAGCATGAGGCCGGAGAAGGCGAGGAGCAGCACGTCGGGGTTTGCGGCCCTGTTCCAGTGCGAACCGAGGAGCGATCCGCCGATACCGGCCAGTCCGAAGATCATGCCGGCCCCGACGCGAACGCGACCTGCACGCCAGTGAGGCACGATGCCGATCAGTGCCGTCAGCGCGACGAGGACGAGCGAGGTGGTGGTGGCGTGCTTGGGACTTTGTCCCGCGGCGTAGACGAGGGCGGGTACGGCAAGGATCGAGCCGCCCCCGCCGAGCGCGCCCAGGGAGAGGCCGATGAGGAACCCGAGAGGTGAAGCGAGCAGGGCGCGCATGATGCTCTCGGATCACGACCCGGCCTGGGTTGGTTGATATGCCTGCCAGGCGGTGTAGCCGCCGACGAGGTCCGACACGTCGGAGAACCCGTGAGAGCGCAGCAAACTGGAAGCGATCGCCGACCGGTATCCACCGGCGCAGAACGCCACAGTCGGAGCGGTCCGGTCGAGTTGGTCGAGGTTGGTGAGCAACGCGGGGAGGCTGATCGCGCGGGCTCCGACGATGGTGCCGAGCGCAACCTCACCGGGGTCTCGGACATCGATGAGCACGAGGTCGGGCACCGACCGGATTCGCTCGGCCAGCGCGTGTGCAGAGATCCTCGACAGCGGTTCGACGAGCTCGGGATGGGCGACGAAGGTGTCGACGGGGTGTTCGAGCGCACCGAGGACCCGATCGAAGCCGATGCGTGCCAGTCGCACTCTCGCTTCGGTTTCGTGGCCGGGCGGCGTGACGAGCACGATCGGTGTCTGCGGAGCCATGACCTCGCCGGCGTATTCGGCGAATCGGCCGCTGAGTCCGACGTTGACCGAGCCACGCAAGTGCCCGGCGGCGAAGCTCATGTCGTCGCGGGCATCGATCACCACGGCCCCGTCGTGCTGGTGGGCAAGGACCTCGTTCACGGTGAGGCTCGGAACGTTGATGTCGTCGGCGAGGAGCTCGCGCAGTTCCCGGTTGCGGTTCGCGGCGAACGAGAAGTACAACGGGGCGACCGATTGTCCCTGGGTGACGGCCTCGACGAACTCGTCTTCGCTCATCGGAGCCAGCGCATAGTTGGCACCGCGTTGCTCGCCGATCGTCGACACCGTCTCCGTCGACAGGTTCTTGCCACACGCTGACCCCGCACCGTGTGCGGGGAACACCTTGGTGGCGTCCGGAAGTGTCAGGAGCTTGTCGTGGAGCGAATGGTAGAGCTGGCGGGCCAGTTCCTCGGCGGTGACGCCGACGGAAGCGAGCAGGTCAGGGCGACCGACGTCACCGATGAACAACGTGTCGCCGGTGAGCACACCGTACGGGGCAGCGTTTCTGCCGTGGGGGTAGATGACGATGCTGATCGACTCGGGCGTGTGCCCGGGGGTCTCGCGGATCTCCAACTCGACGTCGCCCAACTGGATCCGGTCACCGTCGGCGTACGTCTGGATCGGGAACTCGGCCCGCCCTGCCGCGGCCCGCCCGTACGCGATCGTGGCGCCGGTTTGGGAGGCCAGCTCGAGGTGGCCGGAGAGGAAGTCGGCGTGGAAGTGCGTTTCCAACACCTGCACGATCGACAGGCCGTGCGCTTCGGCGTCGGCAACGTACTCGGCGACGTCGCGCTTGGGATCGACCACGACAGCTCGACCGGTGATGGTGTCACCGATCAGGTAGCTCGCGTGGGAGAGGCAGGCAAGGTAGTACTGGCGAAAGAACATGCGATTCAGACTCCCGTGGTGGCGGCTGTTCGATCTCAGCATATACCCCATGGGGTATAATTTCAACATGAACGGAGCGAGGTCGGCACACGGAGGCCGACCTCGCTCCAGATCCCGTGTCGCTGAGGCGTTCAGGTGAAGATGATCTGCCCGCCGGCAGCGAGGTCGTAGAAGTCGCCTACGGTGATGATGTCTTGGACTTGCTCGACGAAGTCGTTCTTCTCCATTCCGAACATGTCGACCGACGCCTTACAGGCGAACAAGCCGCATCCGGTGTCGGCGATCATCTCGATGAACTCGTGGATGGGCGGGATGTCGAGCTCGTCCATCTTCTTGCTCATCATGTGGGTGGCGATGCCGCTCATGCCGGGCAGGCCGCCGATGAGGGTGGGGATGTGCATGGCGGGGTTGCCCACGGTGGCGACCTTGATGCGGTCGATTCGCTTCCGGTGAATGGCGTCGAGCCCGAAGAACGTGAAGAACAGGTTCGCCTCCATTCCTTCGGCGCGCGCGCCGTTCGCCATGATCAGCGCCGGGTAGATTCCTTCGAGGGACCCCTTCGACACGATGATCGAAACCTTGGTGATCTTGCCGTTCTCGCTCATGATCAGATGCATCCTTTCGGCTTGGGGATGCCGGCGATGCGGGCTGCCATCTTCGCCGGACCCTTGGGGAACAACTGGTAGAGCTCCTTCACACTGACCCCCGATGTCTTGCCGAGCACTCGCACCGTGGGGCCGGTGCCCTTGTCGAAGTACTCCTTGCGCATGAAGTCGATGACCTGCCAGTGCCGATCGGTGATCGGGGAGATGCCGTCCGCTGTGGCCATCTCGACGGCGATGTCGCGGGTCCACTGGGTCGGGTCGACGAAGAAGCCCTCGTCATTCAGTTCGACGGCGGTGCCGGCGATGGTTGCGGTACTCATACCAATGCCTCCTCAGGGGCGGTGATGGGATGTTGCTTGCCGTGTTGTGGCATGTCGGAACGGATGCCAGGCACGTCGCGGCCCTGCAGCAGGGCGTGCCAGTAGAACCACTGGAACATCAACTTGCCCAGATGGTTCAAGCGGCTCTCCTTCAGCAGCGGCATGCCAACACGCGATGGGAAGTGACCGGGCAACGGCTCGGTCTCGTAGTTGAAGTCGATGAGCAGGGCCTTGCCGAACCCGGTCTCGATGAAGCAGTT
>JANPOJ010000439.1:0-4186 GCA_031427935.1 Ilumatobacteraceae bacterium
ATGCCGATGGAAGGCGACTCCTGGCCGGACGACATACCCAACCACTGGTTGGTGTACTTCGCCGTCGAAGACTGCGCCGCTGCGGCGGCCAAGGTGGAGGAGCTTGGCGGCAAGGTGATGGTGCCCCCGACCGAGGTTCCGCCAGGGATCTTCGCTGTCGTCAACGACCCGCAAGGCGCGACGTTCGGCGTGATCAAGTTCAACCAGTAGTCCGCGCCGTCAGGCGCGCAGCGAAGCGGCCGCGCCAATGGCCAACACCGCACACAGCGGCGCGAACACCCGCCGGTCCATTCGCAGGAACGTCGGTGACACGCTGCCCGGCGAGACCACCTCGGTCTTGCCGGCGAACCCGAGAGCAGCGCGTGTGCCCAGCGCGAGTGCGACCGTGCAGACGCCGGCGCGGCGGAGGCCGCTGCGCCGCGTCGGTAGTCCTGCGACCAGGCCTGCCGCGGCGGCCAACAGACCAGCGACGCCGTAGCACACGCCGGGCGAGGGCGTCACGTCGCGGCCGATCACGACATCGTTCAACCGGTCACGGCTGGCGAAGGGGAACGTCGCCCCTCGTCCCCACACGACGTGCAGCCCACCGATGCCCAGCAACGTCGACGCCGTCGCCACGCGACTGAGGCTGCGCACGCTCATACCTCTGGCTTGTACCCGGTCGTGCCATCGAGCAGTTCCCTGACGACGTCGGCGTGGCCGGCGTGGCGAGCGGTCTCTTCGATCATGTGCACGAGCACCCAACGCAGCGAGACGCTGTGGCCGGCCCAGCTCGTGCCGGTGTCGTCGAGATCGAGCCCGGTGATCACCTGGTCGGCGGCGACCCACGCCCGTCGGTAGAACGCCACGATGTCGGCGGTGGTCTCGCCGGGCTCGACCCGCAAGTCGGCGTTCTCGTCGTCGTCGTCGAACGGCAGCGGCTCGGTCTCGCGCCCGAAGGTGAGGCAGAACCATCCGAACTCGACGGCGCCGAGATGCTTGACCAAGCCCAGCAGTGTCGTGCCCGATGGCACGGGCGAACGCCGCAGCGCGTCGTCGTCGAGGCCCTCGAGCTTCCACAGCATCAGCTCGCGATGTTGCTGCAACGAACTGTGGAGGGTCTCCTTCTCCCCCGCTTCGTACTTCGATGGCGCCATGAACCCATCTTGGCAGCCGGCGTTCGGCAAGACTTGGCTCAACACGACATGATCTTGTGCCGATGAACACAGCACCATGATCAGGAGGTGACACCATGACCCGGCAGCGCTTGCTTCTCCAGGAAGGGGATCTCGCCGTGCTGGCGCGTGCCCTCGACATGGATGGTGACACCCTGCGCGACGACCTCGAGCGTCGGCCGTGGTACGCCAACGACGTGCTCCGCCGCCCGGAGGTCGTCGAATCCGTGCTGCACGGAACCGGCGCCGAGCAGTTCACCGTGTCACCGCTGCTGTTCTTTGCGGTGTTGATCCACCATGCTGCCGGCGAGTTGATGTCGAGCGACTGGGTCGACGAGTGGGCCGGGCCGGGCTGCCGCTTGCCCGTGTTCGACGTCGAGCCACTCGTCGAGTTTGCCGATGCGCCGGCGCGCTTGCAGTTCACCGCCCAGCTCCTCTCCAGCTTTGCCGTGCCCGAGGCCACGCCCGTGCCCGCCGATCGCCTCGATCTCGACGAGCTCGTCGACTGGCTCGGCGCAGTCAGCCCGGGCGACCACATCGTGCTGCTTCGCCAACTCGGCGATCTGGCGCTGTTCCGCGCCGGCGTGTTCCCCGACAGCATCGGGGCGACTGCGCTGTCGTCGGCGCAGGCCGAGCACCTCGGGCGATCGGTGTGGATGACCGACGACGAGTTGAACCACCTCGTCGACCACGGTTCGGCGACGCCGGGCCTCGACGCGCTCGAGACGCTGAGCTCGGCGTGGTACCGGGCCGCGGCTGAGAGCTCGCCGACGGCACCCGTGGTGCTGCGCGATGTCGCCTGCCGCATTCGTTCGGCACGTCGGTTCCTCAACTACGCGGCAGACCACTACCTTCATCGCAATCAGCCCCGGTGGGCGCCGGGATTCTGAGCTCGAGCTAGGTCGTTCGCGCGATGCGGATGTGCACGACGGTGTCGGACTTCACGAACTCGACGCATTCGTATCCATCGACACCGCCGCCCCTACCGGCATCAAGGTGATCGAACAGCCGCTCGCCGGCGCCGATCAGGATCGGCACGATCGCGATGTGCATCTCATCGATCAGCCCGGCGCGAAGGTATTGCTGGATCGTGGACGCACCGCCACCGACGCGAACGTCGGCCCCGTCGGCTGTCTCGAATGCCCGGGCGAGGGCGGCCTCGATGCCGTCAGTGGCGAAGTGGAACGTGGTGCCACCCTGCATCGGTATCGATGCAGGCGGGTGATGGGTCAGCACGAAGACGGGGTGGTGGTGTGTGACCGGTGTGACGAACGCGAGGTCGATCCATCTTGCCGCTGCACCAGACCGCCTGGGCCCCCGGGCAGCCAGTCGTCGTGATCATCGAAGGTGCGGTGCAGTTGGCGCCGTCGTTGCCGTGTGGGATCAGTGCTAGCTGCCCGTGCTAGCTGATGGTCTCGCCGCCGTCGACCAGAAGGGTCTGACCGGTGATGAAAGAGGCGTCGTCACTCAGGAAGAAACAGATCGCCGAGGCCAGTTCGGCCGCCGTCCCCATGCGCTGCATCGGGACTTTCTGGCCAAAGATGCGCTCGCCCTCGTCGAGGTCGCCACCACGGTCCAACATGAGTGGCGTGGTCATCCCGGTGATCGTGCGACCCGGCGCGATGCAGTTGACGCGCACCTCAGGGAGCGCTTCGAGACACAACTGCCGCGTGAGCCCTGTGATCGCTGCTTTGGCCGCGCCGTAGGGAACGTTGTTGCCGTTGGCCGTGAACGCTGCGGTCGAGGCGACGGTCACGATCGAACCCCGGCCGCGGGCCTTCAACATCGGCAGCGTGTGCTTGCAGACGTTGAACGTGCCACCGACGTGCACCTCCATCATCCGGTTGAAACGCGCGGTATCCCACTCGGCGATCGGACCGAACTCGGCATGACCGGCGGCGGCCAGGACAAGGTCGATCCCACCCAGTCGCTCCACGGCGGCCGACACCGCAGCGGCGACCGCCGCGTCGTCTGCGACGTTCGCCGCGAGACCGATACACCCGGGCAGGCCGGCCGCGGCGGCCTCCGCCCGCTGCAAGTCGAGATCGACGATCGCCGCCCGCCCACCTTCGGCGACCACCCGCTCGGCGGTTGCAAGGCCGATGCCACTCGCGCCACCGCTGACGAACAAGACCTGGTTCTCGAAGCGCATTGCGCAATTGTGCGACATGCGTCGCCGCAACACCAAGAACGCGACGCTCAGATGTGGCGGCTCGACCCTGTGGAGTTCCACAGGGCAGCGTTGAGTACCGAACTGCGGCGAGCAGAACGTTCATCCCTACGCACGCCGAATGTTCACGGCTCGCCGAGAACAGCGCTCCAGGTAACCGGCGATCTGGGCGCCAAGCTTTGTTCACCCTGCCACTACGTGTTGTGACCACCTTTTCCGCCGCCTACCTGAGCGTGCCGCCCAACTCAGACGGAGTCGAAGGCTGTCGCCAAGATCGGCACGTGCCCGGCCGGTGACTCGGCGACCGCGGACCACTGCTCGTCGGTCAACCCGGCCACCACATCGAGCAGCGCCACGGTCGTCGACACGAACTCGTCGAACACCTGCTGCGTCGTCAGCGGGCCCATCCCCTGCACCATCGACGGTGGTGTCGCGGCTGGGTCGAAAGCCATCAGCACCCGAGTCGGGGCACCGGCCAGACCGGCGCAGATCGAGCCGCGCCAGAACGCGTTGACACCGACGAGGTGGGCGGCGACATCGCGCACGGTCCCGAACGAACGCCGCGTGCATCGGTGGGCGCGAAATGGGCGCATGCGGCCCATTTCGGTGCTAGCGATCGATCAGGTGGTGTGTGCCAGCAGGGTGCGGCCGGTGCGGAGGAACTGCAGCGCCGACGCGCTCGGATCCGCCGCGGCCAGCAACTGCGACAGCGAGAACACCGCGCCGTTGAAGTGCGCGGCGTTCCAGTAGTCGTTGGCCTCGGTCGTGCCCCACGGGCCGACATACAGGTACGGCTCGGGGTGACCCTCGTCGCCGGGTGATGCGCCGTAGTTGGCGCGTCGGGCTTCGTCCGCGTCCTCGG
>JANPOJ010000440.1:0-2008 GCA_031427935.1 Ilumatobacteraceae bacterium
ATTCGTCGGCGACGGTGCGGTCCGAGATGCGCGCGTAGGTCAAGGTCATCTTCATCGAGCGGTGGCCCAAGAGCGCGGCGATCGCTTCGAGGCTCATGCCGCGGTTGATGGCTTGGGTTGCCAGGGTGTGGCGGAGTTGGTGCGGGTGCACGGGTCCGATCCCGGCGCGTTTGGCGACCGTGGTGACGTAGCGGTGGATGGTGCGCCGGTCGAAGGGTCGGCCGTCGTCGCGTTCGACGAGCCGCCCGGATTGTGTGGGACCGCGCCGGACTCGGTGGTCGTTGACGAGTTCGACGATGTAGGGCAGCAGCGGCACGTAGCGGTCGTTGTGGAGCTTGCCGACTGGGATCCGCAGCCAATGGGTGTCACCGATCAGGACCATGGCGTTGTCGTCGAGGCCGGACAGTTCGCCCGAGCGCATCCCGGTGCGGGCGAGGAGCTCGACCATCAGCCGCCGACGCGGGTTGGGGTCGGCGGCAAGGGTGGCCATGAACTTGGCGGCGGTGGGGTCGTCGAGGAACTTGGGGAGTGGTTCGTCGCGGTTGGGGAAGTCACCAGCGAAGATCGGGATGCGGGCTGGGGCGTCGTCGTAGTCCCACTCGATGATCCGTTCGAAGAACGTGCGCAGCAACCCGATCCGCCCCGAGATCGTTGTCGCGGTGAGCGTGCCGCGCCGGCCGGGCCGGCGTGCCAGCCAACGCTTGTAGTCCTCGAAATGTGATCGCTTGACCAGGGCCATGCTGCGACACGTCGGGTCGGTAGCGGTGACGCAGTCGGCGAACTGTCGCAACGTCAGATCAACCGCGGTCACCGTCGAGGGTCGGGCAGACACGGCGAGTTGGTCCAGGTAGCGGGCCATGGTCGATGCCATCTGCGGTGCTCGTTGGGCGATCTGGACCCAGGAGATCTCCGGCAGCAGCCGCCCTGTCGTGGCCGGGAGATCGACGATGACAACCAGTGCTGCGCTCGAACGGGCGCTCATCGGGGCGACCCGATCGTGGTGTCCGCTTCGATCGCCTCGACAGCGCGCCGGTACTCATCGGCGAGCCAATCGGCGCCGAGATGGAGATAGACCCGGGTCGATTCGATCGAGCGGTGGCCAGCGAGCGCTTGCAGCGCTTCGATGGCCATGCCCGCTTCGCGGAGCCGGGTGAAGCAGGTGTGGCGCAGTTCGTGGCAGGTCCCATGCGACAACCCAGCCCGCCCCCGAGCGCCAGCGAGGACCTCATCAAGACCCGACGCCGACAACGCCTCACCACGCGTCGGCCCCTTCAACGCGACGAACACCCGGTTCGTCGTCGCGTCCTTCGGGCGTTCGCTGTTCAGATAGCTCGCCACCGTCGCGAAGAACGTCACCGACATCGGCACGAGCCGCTCGTAGCCGCCCTTGCCGTCAGCGACGAACACCCGCCACTCGCCGAGCCGCAGGTCCTCGAGCCGCAACCCGAGCACCTCGCAACGACGCAACCCGGCGAGCAGCATCGCCTGCACGATCGCCCGATCACGATCGGTCCGCAACGCCGCCAATAACGCCTCGACGTCCGCCGGCCCGATGATCCGCGGCAACCGGCGAACACCACGCACCAACGGAACCACCCGCGGGCCGCGATGACGATGCTGGCGGGTCGGCAAGCCGCGCGGCACCGGGTTCGCAGTCACACCGGCATCGCCGCGCACCACGAGATAGCCATACAACGCCGACACCGCCGCCAACCGCCGCTTGATCGTCGCCGCCGACAACCCCGCCGAACCATCGACCAGACGAACCACGTTCTCCGCGCCCACCCGAGGCCGACGCTGCTGCGACACGAACGCCATCACATCACGCGCTGTCACCTCAACCGGGTCCTTGGCCACCGCCGCGAAGAACACCTTCAGATCATGCGCGTACGCCTTCACCGTGTTCGGCCGGGCACGCCCCCCAACGAACTCCAAGAACTGATCGATCAACTCGTGACCGACGCGATACCCCCGTGTAGGGCGCCACGTTCGTTGAGGATGGTTGGGC
>JANPOJ010000441.1:0-3350 GCA_031427935.1 Ilumatobacteraceae bacterium
GTCGACCGGTACGGCGCAGTGGCTGGTCAGCGATTCGAGCGCTGGCGCCAGCCCGAGGTCGAGGCACCGTGGATGCAGGCCACCGGCCAGTTCGCGGACGTCCGCAATGGTTTGGGCGAGCAGGTCTTTGGCGCGGCCCACGCGGTGGAGTTGCGCCGGACCGTCTTGGGTCTCCTTTCGGAGAAGCTCGTCGATCTCCCGCAAGTGCCGCTCGGCGCCGTCTCTCAGCCGGTTGTCGAGCCGTCGACGCTCCTCGTCGGCTGCCGAGACGAGCCGTCGACGCGACTCCGACAGCTCCGCCAACTGCTCGCGTACCACAGCTTGCAGCTCGGCGTGGACGGTCGACAACCGCGTCGCCGCGGCGACCGACTCGACGAGCGCCGGCTCGCCAAGGATCGACGCGTCGTGTACGAGCACAGCGAACGGTTGTGACTCGCGTTCCACGAACGTTGCCGAGCGCGAAGCACCGGCGGGCGGCATCACGACGACACCCCCGTCGTTGTCGACGTATCGACCCCGGCGGTCCCAGTAGCCGACCTCCAATGTCGGATCGTTCAGCGTTGTGGCCAACGCGTCTCGAAGCGTCCCCGATCGCGACTCTCCGAGTTCCACGATCAAGTCGACCACGTTCGACGCGTCGCTCGCAATCAATCCAGCAGACAGGACGAGCGCAACGCAGCACACCGCCGCCTCGTACACCAGCGGGACAACGTTCGCCGCGTCCGCGTCGGTCAAGTTCAACCGCAGCACTGTGCCGACGGCGAGCGCACCACCGAACACGGTTGTTGCGACCAACGCCGTCCGCCGGATCCGCCGAAGCCGTACCGGGGCCACCAGATAGCCGCGAGCGACGACGGCCAGCAACACGCATGCGATCACAATCGTCGCGACCTCGCTGCGCCAGACCGGTAGGAACACCGCGGCCGCGTAGCCGCCACTCACGGCGAGGAGGTCGAGCCGCGATCGAACTCGCCAGCCCGGATAGGCAACGAGCAGGTGCACGAGCAGGCCGCGGTGGACGAAAAGGGCATCGGTCCAGAAGTTGGCTAGGAACCAGGTGAGCCCGGTGGTCGAGAGCAAGATCGCTGAACCTCGGTTCCGCGCCAGGGCGTGGACGCCGCAGCCGGTGAACACGAGGCCGACGATGAGGTCGGGGATCCAGCTCGAGAATGAATCCCAGCCATACGCGGCGCGCTCGGATGCCAGACCCAGTACGGCGCCGACCGGCCACAGGGCCACACGTGCCCAGCGGTCGACCCGCTTACCCGACGAGGCCGGCCAACGACGCACCGCTCAGCTCACGCTTGGGGAGGAATCCGGCAACCGGGGCACGCACTACACGCCCGCCATAGGTCACGGCATCGCGACTCGAGATCAAGACAACCGTCGGAGCGGGAACCCGGGTGGCGAGATGATCAGCCACCGCGAACCCGTCGAGCCCAGGAAGCTGAATGTCGAGCAGCACGATGTCAGGTGCCAGACGCTCGACCTCGAGCAGTGCAACAGGGCCGTCCGCCGCCACACCCACCACGTCGAATCCGGCGGCCTCCAACAGCTCCCGGGCCGCGTCGCGAAACGTCTCGTGGTCGTCGACGATCAACACGGTCTTGCGCACTGCTCTTCATCATCGCAGCTTCTCCGCACGGCCACATCGTGGCTAGCCGCACACTTGGGCCTTGACACCCATACTTGCAACCGGCGCGACGGTCACGAAGCGTCGCAGCCACACTCGAAGGCCGTGCCGAGCTGCTCGAGACCCAAGTCGAGAGACCACAGGATCAGCAGATCCTCGCCTCGGCGCTACCGCCGGGTTCCATGAAGCCCACTCGATACGGGCTCGTCTGAGTCAGCGGAAAGAAGCGGTGGGCGTAACTGGTCGACGTCGGGAATCTTCTGCACTACGACGTCCCGTGAACGCGTTGGGTCCTTGGTGAGCAGCTCTGGTTTCAAGATTGGACGCTCTGAATCGACGTTACGGGTGAACTGTGGAGTCAGTCGTCGTTGTTCTCGTGCTCGTTGTCGGGCGTGGGACCCCAGTCGGGGTAGCTGTCGTAGAGCACGGTGCGGGTGACGGGTTGTACGTTGGTGCCGTCGACGCGCATGACGAACACGTCCGCTGCCACTCCTCCGGTCTCGGGCCTGCGACCGAAGGTGATCATCTTGCCGTCGGGCGAGTAGGACGAGCCGAGGTACTGGGTGACGCCGCCCTCGGCGAAGGTGAGTTGGCGAACATCGGTACCGTCGGCTCGGATGGTGTAGAGGTTGGCGGAGATCGTGTCGGGGCCGTCGAGGTTGGAGTGGAACAGGATCCGTTGCCCGTCCGGCGACCAGTCCGGGGTGTCACCAGCGCGGAGATCGAACGGCGTCACCCGGCGCTCTCGGCCGCTGCGCAGATTGACGGTCCACAGCGCGACGCCGTCGGTCGGTGTCGCGGTTCGGACGTTGTTGCGTTGGAACACGAGCTTGCGCCCGTCGGGTGACCATTGCGGGTCGGTGTCTTCGCCGAGCGCCGGCCTTTCCTTCTGCGTGATCTGGCGGACGTTCGATCCGTCGGAGTTCATCACGTAGATGCCAAGTTCTTCGATCAGATCGTCGATAATCGGACCCGAGGCCCGTCTGAAGGCGATCTGTTTGCCGTTCGGGGACCATGCCGGCGAACCGTTGCAGGCGCCGCCGTGATCACAATCGGTATCGGGCGGGTTGCGGGTCAATTGGGTCAGGTTCGAGCCGTCGGCATCTACGACGAAGATCTCGTCGTAGACACACGCCGGGCCGCAGTCGACACCTTCACGTTCAAAGGCGATGCGTCGGCCGTCCGGGGAGACGTCGGGGTTGCGGTCGACGAATCCTTGGGGCGGGCGGGTGATCTGACGCTCGTCGCTGCCGTCCGGCTCGATCGTAAAGACTGCTCCCGTCGTGCGTTCGAGGTTGAGGAAGCGCCGGAAGGCGATCCGGCCGTTCTCGCCGCGGAACGTGGCACCGGCCGGGTGCGTGGGCAGACCTACGACGCCGGCGACCAGCAGGCCGGCAACAACTTGGCGCTTCCAGGTCCCTCGTTTGCGGATGATCTTCATGGCAATACCTCCCTCGAGGATGCACCCAACGGTGCATGATGTAAATGACGTGACGAGCCGCTTCGGTTACAGCGACGACCGAAGAACCGTGACGGATTTCGGTGTCCACCGAAAGTGCTCGGCCTCGAACAGCAGGCGCACACGTACTCGGTCCGGGATCCCATGCCACAGCGGTGTGGTGTTGTTGACGCAATGAAACGAGAGTTGATCGCCGTCCATCGTCGTGTCGAACCACACCGTCCCTGGAGCCGCGGCGGGGTCGAGGATCAAGCGGCC
>JANPOJ010000442.1:0-3912 GCA_031427935.1 Ilumatobacteraceae bacterium
GAAAGGTTGCGCGCTTCGGCTGACGCACTTATGGTTGATGGCTACGAGTCATTTGCCCGCGACCAATTCCAGATCGTGGTACATGGCGCCGTTGCCGACGCCGTGGTCGTCGACGGCACGCCGCAGGTCCTCGCGCACGGCCGAATCACGTTGCCCAACGACGCCGGGGTTTCACCGTCGAACTCCAGGCGGCGTGAGATCAGCCCTGTGGAGTCTTTCGGGGTACCCAGGTCGGCGCCAAGAACACAGGCCTTCTACTGCGGCTTGGTCCGCCAGGCTCGCTCGAAGGGCAGGCGCCAGGCGTGTGGCGCGATCAGTTGGTGGATCGCGTTGGGTCCCCACGAGCCTGGTGCATAGGCGCGAACAGGTGGCGGCGATTCGAGCAGCGGCGTCGACAACTCCCACAGGCGTTCGATGCCCTCGGCGGTGGTGAACAGCGTGTGATCCCCACTCATCGCGTCGTGGATCAGCCGCTCGTAGGCCTCCAGCACGTCGCGCTCCCGACCGGTCTCGTGCAGGGCGAACTGCAGGCTCAGCTTGTCGAGCTTCATCCCCGGTCCGGGCCGTTTGCCGTAGAAGCTCAGCGACAGCTTCGACGCGTCGGCAAGATCGAAGGTGAGGTGATCGGGCCCGTGTTGGCCGATGCCCGAGCCGGCTGGGAACATGCTCTTGGGCGGCTCGCGGAACGCGATTGAGATGATGCGTGCGCCCTCGGCCATCCGCTTGCCGGTCCGGAGGAAGAACGGCACACCGGCCCATCGCCAGTTGTCGATCTCGCACCGCAAGGCGATGAACGTGTCGGTCTCGGAATCGTGGGCGACGCCCGCCTCGTCGCGATACCCGATGTACTGACCGCGCACGACATGTGCCGGCTCGATCGGTCGCATCGACCGAAAGACCTTGTTCTTCTCCTCGCTGATCGCCCGCGGCTCCAGTGCTGTCGGCGGCTCCATCGCCATGAACGCCAGCACCTGGAACAAGTGGGTCACCACCATGTCCTTGTAGGCGCCCGTCGATTCGTAGAACTTGATGCGGTCTTCGAGGGCCAGGGCCTCCGGCACGTCGATCTGCACGTGGTCGATGTGATCGCGGTTCCAGATCGGTTCGAACAACCCGTTGGCGAAGCGGAAGGCGAGGATGTTCTGCGCTGCTTCCTTGCCCAGGAAGTGGTCGATCCGATAGATCTGATCCTCGCTGAACGTCTCGTGCAACGATGCGTTCAGCGTGCGGGCGGTTGCCAGGTCGGTGCCGAACGGCTTCTCCATGATGATCCGCGAGCGCGGGACCAGATTCGCTTCGGCCAACATGTTGACCACCACCCTCGCGGCAGAAGGCGGCACGCTGAGGTAGTGCAGTCTCCGCGGCTCGCCACCCAACTCCTTCTCGGCGTCGGCGACCATTGCTGCCAGCCCGACCGGACCCTTCTCCTGCGAGATGTAGCGCAGCTTGCTGGCGAACGCAGCCCATTGATCGTCGGAGACCGTGCGGCTGGAGAACTCGTCACACGCCTTGCGGGCGAATGTGCGGAACGTCTCGTTGTCGAACTCGTCGAGCGACGTGCCGACGATGCGGCAGTCGCTCACCAGGCCGGCGAGCGACAGGTGCAGCAGGCCGGGCAGCAGCTTGCGACGAGACAGATCGCCGGTCGCCCCGAACAGCACGATCACGTGCGGCTTCACCGGTGCCATCAACGACGGCACGATGTCGCTGGGGTCGGTGTGGGTCGTCACGTGCTCGGACACTGACCGCACACTAGGGCGTCGAGGGTGGCCCCGACTCCCGCGAGGCCTGCGCGGGACTTGCGTCCGAGCAGAGCGCGCGTCCATAGGCGCGCACCTGCCGCTATAGCCGCCGGTCAGCGCAGAGCGGCGTCGAACTGTGGTCGGGTGTCTGCCCACCAGTTGCGCCGCCGATCGAATCGCGCCATCCCGCCCATGGAGTTCCACATCTCGATGAAGTTTTCGTCGCCACTGGCCACTCGACGCAGTAAGAACTCGCCGCCACGAGCTATCGACGTATCGAGCGCCGCGATCAACTCGCCGCGCTCGTCGGCGACGAGGCGGTACTCGTCGGTGACAAGCCGCAACCGGGCCGGTAGGTCTGCCGGCCGCCAACCGAACCGAACCCGGCTCTCGTCGTCATCGATCGGAACACACATCCTGGCAAAGCACGCCAGGTCGTACTCCGGGCGGCCCGGAGCAGCGAAGTCGAAATCCAACAACCCCACCGCCTGGCCGTCGCGGAACACGACGTTCTCCAAGCACACATCGTTGTGGCAGATGATCGACCCACCAGCGGGATCGGCCATCTCGGCGCTCCACGTGTCCTCGGCGCGTGACTCGAACCCGATGGCCGCGTGATGGAACCGTCGCATCAGGCGAGCGACCGATCCGAGCGCCTCGTCGGTCTGTGCCCAATCGGGAAAGGGCGGCAACGGAACATGCCCGTCGATGAACCGCAATCGTTCCCGTCCGTCGGCATCGACGCCGAAGGGTTGCGACGCTCCGTCGAAGCCGGCCCGAGCTACGAAGCAGAGGAACCGGTGGATCGTCGGCGTGTGGGGGTTCGAGGGACGCAACACGTGATCACCTGAGCGAACCACCGCGCCTGCGTTCGCGACACCGCCCTTCAGTTGGATCTCCACACTGCCAGTATCACCCAACCCAACCCAGCCCATCGAACGACCAGACCTCACTCACCGCAGACCAAAGGAGGCCGGTATTCCGGCTGCACGTCGTTGCCCATCTGGTGGGGTGATGTTGGGTCGGTTCGTATCGTTGAAAGCTATATGGAATAAGGGTGGTCGGGTCTCCATGCCGGTCGAACTGGTGTACGATGGTAGGTATGGGAAGTGATGGATCGGTGCTCGACGAGATCGTCTTGAGCGGCGCCGAATTCATCGACGCGTGGGCTGCTCACGAACGCGACGCGGCCCGCTTGGCACTCGCCGCGCAGCGACTCCGAGCATGCGGCGATTGGGCTGCTGATGGGTCGGTGTCGATGACCGCGTGGTTACGTCATCACTGCCGGATGAGCAACCGCGACGCCGCCGCGCTGGTGCATCGCGGCCGGTTCCTCGACAAGTTCCCAGCCATCGCCCAAGCAGCCTGCGATCGTGTGCTGTCGGCCGGTCAAATCAACGCGTTGCGCACCGTCACCAAACCAGCGGTCGAAGCAGTGATGGCCACACAACAAGGCGAGATCGTGGCGATCATCGCCCTATTGAGCGTCGCCGACGCCGAGCAGGCCGCCGCATTGTGGCGCCAACGTGCCGACG
The DNA here is from genome assembly GCA_031427935.1 of Ilumatobacteraceae bacterium. Lineage (GTDB taxonomy): Bacteria > Actinomycetota > Acidimicrobiia > Acidimicrobiales > Ilumatobacteraceae > JAENVT01. The sequence goes on from JANPOJ010000442.1 coordinate 3,278, forward strand.
CCATCGTTGATCTGCCCGAACCGGTCGAACCCGAACGCCAACTACGCACGGCGCGCACCGCCGACGGTCTCGTCGGACGGTTCGTGCTCGATGAGAACGGCGCGGTGCAATTCGAGCAGGCGATCCGTAGCGCGTCGACCTGGGACGGCAAAGGTGACACCCGCGAGAACTCGAGACGCAGCGCTGACGCTCTGGTCGAGGTGTGTGCGTTCTTCAACGCCAACCACACCCGGCCGGGCACACCCCGGCGACGCCCACACGTCGAATTGATCGTCGAGGCCGACACGTTGGGGTCGACGCCGTTGGCGTGGACCACCGATCACGCCTACATCGGTGTGGCGACCACCGACATGTTGCTGTGCGACTGCGTGATCCACCGTGTGCTACGCGCCGGTGACACCATCTTGAACTACGGGCGGGCAACCTACACCGTGCCCAAAGACCTGTTCCGTGCTGTGGCTGCTCGCGATCGCGGCTGCCGATTCCCGGGCTGCGACCGCAAAGTCTCCTGGTGCGACGCCCACCACATCCACTACTGGCGCCACCAAGGCGATACAGACTTCGAGAACTTGGTGTTGCTCTGCAACCGTCACCACCACCACGTCCACCGCCACAAACTCCACCTCAAACTGCTC
>JANPOJ010000443.1:0-4135 GCA_031427935.1 Ilumatobacteraceae bacterium
GCGTTCGCCGTGTCCAGCTGCCCCCTGCAGGGTCTTCAGCGATGCCTGGGTCTGGGTCAACGAGGCGTTGGCAGCGTCCAGCTGTGTGGTCGCTGTTGTGAGATCGGCCTGCAACTTGGTCACCTGAGCCTTGCTCGCGTCGAGATCAGCCTGCAGGCCGGTGGTCGCACCGCCGGCAGTACCGACCTGTGCGGCGAGCGCGTCGCGCTCCGCTTGTGCTTGTGCCAATGAGGCCTGCGCGGCTGCAAGGTCCTTCGCTGCTTGTGCCTGCGCAGCAGTGAGGAGTGCGACCTGATTTTGCAGGTCCGCAGCCGAGGTGGCGGTGGAGTCGACGGTCGAGCCCAAGGGCTGCGTATTGGAGGTGAGGGTCGTAGTGTCGGGGTGGCGGCCGTCGCCGATCAGGAAACCGATCAGCCCGCCGACGATCAGCGCGAGCACGGCGACGAGGTACGGCCACGCCGGCCGGCGGTCGTCGACGTACATGGGCCCAGTGGCGACCGGCGCAACGGCCTGAACAACGGGCGGAACGACCGACTGGTAGGGCACCTGTGGGATGACCCGCGTCGGCTCGTACGAGGCCACCGGTTCGAGCGGCATGTCGGCTGGGACGACGTAGACCGGATCGACCGCACCCGGTTCGAGAATTGGTTCCTGTGGCACGCTGGCCCTCCTTGCTTCGGCCGGGGCAAGTCTCCCCGTAGCCAGACCAATACCCGCCGGGGAGCACATGCAAACGGCTGCAGGCCCGTCAGGAGTGCGTCGGCTGACCCGAGGCCTAGCTCAGCCAGGGGTAGCGGGCGGTGTCTTTTCCGGCGTAGTCGGGATCGAGATAGATGAAGACGCGCTGGATCTTCCAGTCGCGGATCTCGAACACGTCGCACCACCGACCGGCGCCGGACTCCGGTGCGCCCGCGCGCCACGGCCCGTCCTGGTGCTCTCCGTGGCTGGTGCCCTCGGCGACCACTGTGTCGCTGCCGGAGAAGATCCAGTTGAAGTGGGAGAAGTGGTGGGTGATGCCCTTCAAGGTGGCGCCGACGTCGCCGAACAGCTTGCCGATCTCGTCCTTGCCGTTGGCCAGGCCCCACTTCGGGAAGTACACCTGGGCGTCGTCGGCGAACAGATCCAAGATGCTGCCACCGGTCGAGGTGACCCCACCGTTGTCGAACGCCTTCAGGTATTCGATGGCCACCGACTTGCGTTGCTCGTCGGTCATCGTCTGAGTGGTCAGAGCCATGAGTGCCTCCGGTCGTGGAACGAGATCAGAGCCGAACTCTAGGTCAGCCTCGGGAAGGCCCGTCGACCCGAGAGCAGCTCGCTCGGGGCCAGATCGCGCCGCATCAGCACGACCACGTCGCTCACGATCTCCCGGGTGATGTACCGCCGGTTCAGTAACTCGTCGACCGCACCCGACGGATTGCACCCGTCGGCGCCTCCGTACATCGCGACGAACGTCGGGGCGTCGTCGCCGGCGAACAGGTCGACGAGTTTCGTCTGCGCGTCCTTGCCGTGCTGCACTCCATCGAGCCACAGGTACGGGTACGGCGCGATTGCATCGGCGGCCGCGTACAGGCCGGCGCTCGCGCACATCGCCAACAGGGTCGACCCGGGAGTTCGGTGGTGTCTGTACCACTGACCGATTCGCTCGTCCACGACGAGACGAGGGTCGTCGTGGGCGACCGTGGCCACAGCGACGCGGTCGAGCACGATGACCTGCGCGGTGCTGACCACTGACGGAAGCGCCACGAGTGCGGCAACGACGGCCAACAGGCGGGCCGGTCGCCTCGGGCCCAGGCTTGCGGCGATCGCCATCCCCGCGGCTGCGGCGAGGGGGAACGTCAGGGTGACCCAGTAGTGGCGGTGGAACAGCCCGCCGGTCAGGAACGCCAGCACGGCGAAGCAGACCCATGCGGGCAGCAGCACACGGGACCGCGTGACCCGCCGACTACGGGCCAGCGGGACGACGATGCCGACGATCGCGGCAACGATCAACGGCACGATCGTCGGCGCGGCAATCCGGGCGGTGATGCCGAACCGGTGCCAATCGGCGTCCGACGCGTTGAGCCCACCCAACCGGTAGCCGGCGATCGCATACCACCACGCGCTGAAACCGAGCGTCACACCGTGCAGCACCAGTGCGGCCAGCACCAGTGCCAGCCCGGAGACGAGCGTTGCACATTCGCGAAGCACCTCGCGCCATGAGCGCTCACGCGTGAACCCTCCGGCGACCAGGCAGACGAACACGGCGAGAAAGCCATCGAAGCCTGATTGTTTGAACGACATCGCGCACCCGGCGAGCAGGCCGCCGACGAAGAGCCACGACCTGCCCCGATCCCGGAACATGTAGGCGCATGCCGCGGCCACACCGGCGGCAGCGACGGCCCCGGCCAAGAGCTCCCCGTTGGCGATGAACCCTTCGATCCGCGCGTTGGCCGAGGCGACCGCGACCAGCATCGCTGCCACCGCCGCGGCGCGTGATCCGGCGATTGCGAGCACCGAGTACGCCACAGCGACCACGGCCAGGCATCCGAACAGCATGGCCATCGCGCGGATCGCGACAGGCGAGCCACCCGTCAGGCTGTCCCATGCGCGGAACAGCAGTAGCAGCCCTTGGGGCCGGTCGACCCACGCCTGACCGTACAGGGACTTGCCCGAAGCCCAGGCGCGAGCCACAGCGAGGTATCCACCCTCGTCGGCGCTCAGCGGGGTGGTGATGAACCGGATGCGCAGCGCGAGAGAAGCAACGACCGAGATGACGACGACACGCGTCGGAAACCGGTCGACGCGTACCGGCTCGGTGACGACAAGGAGCTCAACGTCGTCTTGGTGAGGAACCTCGAGCAGAAGCGTCATGGGTCGGCAATTCGGCGCCCGCCTTTGACAACATTGGCATGAGAGGGGGAGATCATCATCGAATGGATACCTCGATCGGCGTCACCTTAAGCCTCGAAGCTCGATTTCTTTCGTCGCGGTCGACACCGACGCCGAGGCGGGTTCAGTCCTCGGCCGTGCACCCGGTGGCCACGGCGGACTACTCGCGGCGCGGGCGTCGACCACGACCATGGTGGTCTCGACGACGGCCACGATCTTGCCCGTGCCCGAGTACAGGCCGTCGATCGTTCCCGGCCCGGCCCGGCCCGGCCGTCGTCGTCACCGGCGAGCCCACCAGCAACGTCAACGCGATTCCCAACTTGGCCTGGCACAGTCGGCGCATCTCGTCCTCCAACGCCCCACGCATCGCGCGATCCGTACATCGCGTGATCCGCCGGGGGCATGGCCATGGCCATGCTCACGCGGATGGCGTGCCACTCGAGGCAGCCCGTGACTGCCTTGACATCACCCGGGACCCTTGGTAACAACGACCAATGCGCCGATGGCTGGGGTTCGCTGCACTGGTCGGCGTGCTGGTGACGGTGTCGATGGGGTTCAGCCCCAACGCGACGACGTCGTCGACGAAGGTCGACACCAGGTCGGCACCGCCCGAGACCTTCTTCCCGACGTCGCCAGCGCCCGCCGAGCCGAACCGGTTGAAGTCGGGCGAGGCCGAGGCGATCCTCTCGTTGGGAGCGACTGCTGCGGGCATCCCCACCTCCGATTCCAACCACTCGCACACCGACGTCGTGTCCGAGGTGGCGCTCAGCGCGATCGACGCCCCGATCTTCGACACTCAGTGGAACGCAGCCCGCGATGCCATCTCGACCCACGACACCGAAGACAAGGCGGCCGCACTCGGTTACGTGCGGGCGACTGCGCCGGCCGGTGGCATCGGCACGCACTGGGTGCTGTGGTCGCAGATCGCCAAGCCGTTCGACCCTGCGGTGCCCTCGATGCTGCTCTTCGACGAGCGCCGCAACCCCGCCGCGCTCGTGGGCTACTCCTACGCGTTGCAGTCACCGACTCGCCCCGACGGGTTTGCCGGCGTCAACGATCACTGGCACCAGCACCGGGGTCTGTGCGTGGTCGACGGCTGGGTGGTCCGCGAGCAGGCCTCGGGGCCCGATGCGTGTGGCGGCACCTACATCGCCGGTGGCGACTTCTGGATGCTGCACGCCTGGGTCGTGCCGGGCTGGGACAACCGCAAGGGCGACTTCGCCCCCTTCAACCCCAAGCTGTGCCCGCCCACCGTCGGCACCCCCGA
>JANPOJ010000444.1:0-2084 GCA_031427935.1 Ilumatobacteraceae bacterium
GATTGCTGCTGCCTTGACTGCACCAGTTGATCGCGCAGCGCGACCAGGATCTGCTGCTTCGAGTGGTCGTCAGCCACGAGTTCCTCGCAACATCGCATAGACCCGTCGGGCTCGCGAGCTATAGCGCATCACCTTCGTGCCACGAAGCTCGGCCAGCTGGCGTTCGGCCTCGCGGAGGCGTTCGGCCATCACCGGCGATCCGTCACCGCGCATCTCCGCCAACTGCGCGCCGAGGCCGACGATCGCCTGCGTGCGCGCTTCGACGAGCGCCTCGAGCTCTCCGATTCGGGCGCGCAATGCGCGTTCGGTGTCTGCATCTAGCTGGGCCATGGCAACCTCGGGTGTCGTTCGCGAAGTGTGACGAAGTTCGATGCCATGTCGACATCGCTGATCTTGCGCATCGAGCCGGGCTGCTCGCGGTAGCGGCCGACGATCGATCGAACCAGCTCGGCGCGACGCCCCTGCTCGGCGACCGACAGCCACAGGTCGTAGTCCTCCCAGCCGTACAAGCCGTCGGCGGTGGAGTAGCCGCCGAGTTCGATCCAGGCGTCGCGGCGGAACAGCGCCATGGCATCGATGAAGGCACCGTGCACCAGCAGGTCGGGGTCCCACGGCAGGTGGCTGGTGAGGCCGACCGACCCGGTGGTGTCGAAGCGTTCGAGGATTCCGTAGGCGGCGACGACCTCGGGCGGGGCTTGCTCGAGATGGTCGAGCAACCGCCGCAACCCGGTCGGGTACAGCAGGTTGTCGGCATCGAGCGCAAAGATGTGCGCGGCCCGGGCGCGACGGAAGCCGGTGTTGCGCGCCACGGGCAATCCCCCATTGGCGGCGCGGGCGACGAGCATCGCCGGAAACCAGTCGAGCTCGGCCAGCAACTGCTCTGCGACCGCACGGGATTGATCGGTGGAATGGTCGTCGACGATGACCAGTTCGGTCCGCGTGCCACCCTCACCACTCGCAGCCACGACGGACTGCACAGCTTCAGCCAGGTAGTGCCCTTGGTTGAACAGTGGGATCACGACCGAGACGTCCGCTTCGTACGACTGCCACGCCGAGGTCGTGACGAGATCGGCGTGATCGGGATCACCGTGCTCGACCAGGCTGATCGTCGCCTCGATGCTGCGGCTCAGCTGCAACTGGGCGATGTATGCGGCCTTCAGTTCGCCCGCTGACTTGCGCAGCGCGTCGGGGCTCGGCGCCGGGGACGCGCTCCGCGGGCGGCGAACGCGTCGTGACGGATGTTTGCCACCGCCGTGCGGCGCCTTTCGAGCGACGATCGCCGCTTCCGTCAGGGCGATTTGCAACAGCTCACTCTGCGACAGGGCGGTCGTGGTCAGCTTGTAGGCGGCGCCGGCCATCGCCGCGCGACGAGGTTCATCGAGGGCCAATGCGATCGCCTGCTCGGCGAGGTGGTCGAGCGGCGCCATCACGAAGTGCACACCGGGTACGAGTGGCTCGATGCCGGCCGAGGTCTCGCTGGCGATCACACATCCGTTGGCGATTGCCTCGACCACGCGGGCCCACTCGAAGTACGGCTCCTCACCGCGGTGCACGTTGAGGAGGATCCTGGTATCGGCCAAAGCCGCGAACTTCTCGTCGCCGGTCGCGAACGCAGGACCGCCGCCGAGGATCGGGCGGTGCCAACTGAAGAACCGCAGGTCGGTGTTCCACTCCCACAGCATCCCGCCGGCGCCGGCGATGAACTGTTCGCGTCGCGGCGTGCGACCCGACAAGAAGCCGATGTCGACACGACGCGGCCGGCTCTCGCCCTGCCACGCGTCCATCGACGGCGTGCAGCCCAGCGGCAGGTGCACTGCGGCGAGGCCGAGACGGCGGACGGCGTCGAGTGAGTATCGATTGATGTCGAGCACGACCGGGCCGCGCGCCGCGTAGGTCATCGCCAGATCGAAGAACGGCGTGCCCGGTTGCTCGGTGTTGATGCAGATCGAAGCCGCCGCAGCGCGCTGTCGGTCGGCCTCTGCCGACGGAGAGAGGACGAAGAACTCGTGCGGCGCGACCACGAGGTTCTGCATCGGGTCGTCGGCGGCATCGGGCAGATCGTCGATCACGAGCTCGCCGGGTCG
>JANPOJ010000445.1:0-1703 GCA_031427935.1 Ilumatobacteraceae bacterium
TACCGAGCTGCTGGATCGGGCGGGGTCGACTGCGACAGCGCGCGATGTGGACGGCGAGACGTCGACATTCGCGACCATGCTCGACCGGTTCGAGCCGGCGCTGGCTCAACTCGGCGAGCCTGCGCGGTTTGCCGAGTTGTACGACTTGCGCGAACGAATGCGCCACTGGCGCTTCTATCACCAGATCCCAACAGGCCCGGATGCTCCTGCTCGCACACCGAGACCAGGAGTACGCACGCCAATACTCGCCGACGATGGACACGACCTCGCCGCAGCACTGGCCACCATCGAGGACATGGGCAGTGGACCAGCGCTGCATGACGCGGTCGAGGACGCGTTCCCCGGCGCCGAGTTGATCATTGAGGCTGACCGGGGGGTGTTTGGAGTCGGGTTGGCCATGCCAGGTCTTCGTCGACCGATGAGTGCTCACGAGTTGTCGGACGGCACGTTGCGGTACCTGTCGTTGGTCGCTGCTTTGCTCACTCCACGACCACCGGAGTTGCTGGTGCTCAACGAACCCGAGACGAGCCTGCACGGATCGTTGATCGAGCCGTTTGCGCGTCTCGTCATCGAGGCGGGGCGTTACTCGCAAGTCGTGGTCACGTCCCATTCGCCGACACTGGCCGCGGTACTCGCGGACGGCACCGGCCAGGCACCGATCGTGCTGCGCCGTGATCACGGCGCGACCACGACCGACCAGTGAGCCCGACAGGAGACCGGAGAGGAGACCGCTACCAGGACGGGAGCGACCGCAGATGCGCCTACTGGGCGGGCCAGATGTGGGCTTCCAGCCGATGTTCTGCACGCCTATTCTTTGTGTCCTAACGAATTGGCGACCGCCATACTTCGTTGACAATCGCCCGTCCGGCTGCTCAACACACCTCGATTACGATGGCGCAATGGTCAGGCGGTTGGTCATCGGGGTAGCTGCTTTGGTCGCAATCGTTGGAGCGATCGTCGTGATTCGGGCGTTGCTGACCAAGGACTCCGAACTGACCGCCGTTGACCGTGAGACGGGAATGCAGCTGTGGAGCACGAGCCTCGAAAATTCCGGCGCGCAATGGATGTGGCAAGAGGGCCATCAACTCGTCGTTGGCGTATGCCATGACGGACACTTCGAACTGCTCATCGACCCGGATCGTAGGAGACCGGCCGGGCTTTGCGTTCGGCTCAGAGGACACGAACGCTTTCGCCGGAGCGGGCGTCCAAACGCGAGCGCCGGGGCCGCATGGCTTCGGGCTACCAGTTGCGGAGGAACTGTCGTACGACGATGCAGCGCACCTCCTCGTCTCGGCGAAGGGTTGGAGAACCGAGGTCGATGTATCTGGTCCCGACTGGATGCCTGTACTCATCCGCCCCGATGTCGTGTATTTCATCGAGCACGCCGGCGAGTGCGAGGGCTTCGACTAGCCGAAGGCAACGCGGGCGTCAGAGGCGCACGATGAAACCGTGCGGGAGCACCGTCGGCGAGCGATCGGCTTCTCTCGCTTGATGCATATGCGCCGTTCTGGCGCGTCGCCGCGTTGGCGTCACGGGTCGTTCTGCGCCGCGCGTTCTGTGCGCGATCGTGGCCGCGGAACGACTGTCGGTTGGTTCGGTGGACACCGGCGCCTTGATCGGCAACAAGCGCCGATGGGTCGGCCGTACCGCTGTCCGGTGTTTAGTTGAGGACGGGTGCGATCCAGATGCTCGAGCTGTGGGGC
>JANPOJ010000446.1:0-9809 GCA_031427935.1 Ilumatobacteraceae bacterium
TCGGAACTGATCACGAATCCGAGTCGATCGACCCAGAAGTGCTTGCTGGCGCCGAGGTCGGTGACGATCAGTTCTGCAAACGCCGAACGAACGATGTCGGGAGGAGGGGAGAGGTGAGGATCGGCAGCGGAGGTGGCCATCGACCCGATCGTAGGCCGCAGTGCCGTCTAGCGTGCGGTGGAGCGACTTCGTACTGGGGGGTACACGTGCCGGCTCGATCTGGGGAACAGTTTCTGAAGGGGCTTCGCGCCCGCAACCGTGAGGTCTGGCTCGGCGACGAGCGCGTCGACGACGTCACCACCCACCCCCAACTGGAGGGGGCGGCCGACAGCTTGGCGAGGGTCTTCGACATTCAGCAGGAGTTCGCCGACGAGTGCCTGATGCCTGATCCCGAGACCGGTGAGGCGATCAACGTCAGCCACATGATCCCGCGTTCGATCGATGACCTGAAGCGTCGCCATCGCGGGCTGCGTCGCATCGCCCAGTCCAGCGTCGGGTTGATGGGCCGCACGCCCGACTACATGAACGTGACGTTTGCGGGATTCGCCGGCGAGCGTGGGGCGTGGCTCGGCCCGGAGGGCAAGAACGAGCAAGGTCACGACAACCTGCGCAACTACCAGAAGATGATTGCCCGCGAGGACCTGTCGTTGACTCACACGATCGTGCATCCGACGATCGACCGCGTGAAAGACGCATCGTTCGCCGGCAATCCGGTCCCGTTGCACAAGGTCGGCGAGACCTCCACCGGCATCGTCGTCCGCGGCGCGCGAATCCTCGCGACGCTGGCGCCGTTCGCCGACGAGACTGCGATCTATCCGGGGCTTCCCCTGCCCGCTGACGCGTCGAGCGACTACGCGTTGAGCTTCGCACTGCCGATGGACACGCCAGGGCTGATCTTCATGTGCCGCGACAGTGCGGCGACAGTGGGGTCGAACTCGTTCGACCATCCGTTGTCATCGAGGTTCGACGAGCAGGACGCATTCACGATCTTCGACGATGTCGAGGTGCCTTTCGAGCGGGTCTTCATCAACGGTGACATCGATGTGTACAACTCGGTGATGGGGCCGACGGCGTGGTGGGCCAACATCATGCAACAGACCACGATTCGGGCGCTCACCAAGTTGGAGTTCGCCTACGGCCTGGCGCTGCGAATGGCCGAGGCGGTCAACGACAACTCGGCCCCGACGATCGAGATGCTGGGCGAACTGTCGTGCTACGTCGAGGTCACCCGCAGTGCGATCCTGCTGTCGGAGGAACACGCCTATGACCGAGGCGACGGAGTGATCTTCCCGGACGGTCGCCCCATGCACCCCATGCGTGCGCTGCTTGCAGCGTGGTACCCACGTGTGCGTGAGATCCTGATGCTGATCGGCAGCCACAACTTGCTGGCGACGCCCAGCCAAGCAATGTTCAGCGACGCCCGGCTGCGCCCGTTGATCGAGGAGTTCGTGCACGGTGCCAACGGCATGGACGCCGAGCGGCGGGCCAGCATCTACCGGCTGGCGTGGGACTTCATCGGCTCGGCACTGGGCTCACGCAACGAGCTGTACGAACGCAACTATCTCGGGTCGGCGAAGACCACCCGCACGCATCACACGCTCTTGTACTCCGACCGCGAGGCGGCCACGGCGCTCGTCGAGACGATGCTGGGTCAGGTGTCGGCTGGGGCGAACGCCACATAGTTGGTGTCGTCGAGCAGTGCTTCTGGCCCATCCAGCGGCAGCACCTCGAAGTGATTCAAGGCGGCGTTGACGTCGCCCGACCACACCTCATCGGGCAGGTTGTACAGGCACTCGACGCCGTTGCCGTCGGGATCCTCGATGTACGCGCTGTGGGTCATGCCATGGTTGCCGCGAACGCGGAACTCCACGCCCTGCGACTTCATGTAGGCGATCTGGTCGAGCCACGACTCGCGGCTCGGGTAGCAGACCGCGATGTGGTCGACGCCGGGCGTCGAGCCGAACATCTGCCATGGTGTCACCGGTGGGGGAGCGCTCGCCGGGTCCTGCAGTTCGGCCAGGGCGAGATCGTGGTGCCGCTCTGCGCTGCCGCGGTAGAACCGCATCTTGTAGTCCGGGAACTTCTCGCGTTCGAGTTCGGCGCATTGCTCGAACCCGAGGATGCGGGTGTAGAAGTCGTGGGCCTTCTCGAGGTCGCGGACGCGCAGCACGAGATGCTGGATGTACGCGCCACTCGACGGTCGGACCGGGCCATTGGCCTGCTCTGCCATGTGCAACCTCCTAGCGATCAGTGACTGGACTCTAGCGATAGTTCGGGAACGAACGATAGTCGGTCGTTCTGCTGCGAGGAACGTTGATCTGGTCGGTGCGAGGCGTCGTGTGATAGCAACGAGACGCATATTTTCGTCAACATCCCTGGGGGACCACGATGGCCAAACAAGGCGCGCTCGATGAACTGCTGGCCGAGGTGTTGTCGCGTTACGACAACTCGCCGAACCCGCGTCTCAAGGAAGTGACGACCGCAGCCATTCGCCACCTGCACGCCTTCGCCCGCGAGGTCAACCTGACTCGCGAGGAGTGGTTCGCGGGGATCATGTTCCTGACCCAATGCGGCAAGATCAGCGACGACGTGCGTCAGGAGTTCATCTTGTTGAGCGACACCACCGGCGTCTCGACACTGGTCGAGATGCTGGCCTACGACGCCAGTGCGTCGAGCCTCACCGACAACACCGTGCTCGGTCCCTTCCATGCAGCGGGCGCACCTGATCGGGCCTTCGGCGAGTCGATGCTCGACGATCCTGACGACGGCGATCGCGTCGTCGTGCGGGGCAAGATCGCCGATGTCGACGGCAAGCCCGTCGAGGGAGTGGTCCTCGACTGCTGGCAGAACGCCAGCAACATGTTCTACGCCGTGCAGCAGCCGGGCATCCAGAGCGAGTTCAACTTGCGCGGGATCTACCACTCGCACGCGGATGGGACGTTCGAGATCCGCAGCATCCGCCCCGTGCCGTACCCGATCCCCAGCGATGGCCCGGCTGGTGATCTGTTGAAGAAGAACGGCCGCAACTGGTGGCGTCCCGGTCACCTCCACATCTGGGCCCGTCATCCCGACTACAAGGACCTGATCACACACGTCTTCGATGTCGAGAGCGACTTCCTCGATGGCGACGCCGTGTTCGGGGTGCAGCGCAGCTTGATCCGCGAGTTCCAGCCCGACGACACGGGCGAGTTGGCGACGAGGTTCGATATCGTCCTCGACCGCGTCTAAGCGACGGCACCGCAGTTGGCGCGGCGACCTCATTGGGCGCGATTTCGGTACTCCCACTGCCGAAATCGAACCCGTACCAGGTGGTCGGGCGCGTTGTGAGTAGTGCCGGTACCGGAATCGCGCCCGACCGGTTACTGCCCGCGGGCTTCTTTCAGCTGGGCGCGTAGGCCGCTCATCACGTTGCCGAGGTCGAAGCCGACGGTGATCATCCGCCACCCGGCAGATCGGCGCTTCTCGGCCAAGCCGGCCTCGGCGTGGATCACCGGGATCACACCGTTGCGCTCGCAGGCGGTCTTGACTCGCTCGATCGCCTGGTTCCACTCCGCGTCGTCCTGGTCCGGCTTCGGCGCCAGCCCGTAGGTGATCGACAAGTCGGCCGGACCGATGTACAACGCATCGATCCCGGCCACTGCGGCGATCTCGTCGACGTTCTCGACCGCCTGCTTGGTCTCGATCATCGGGATGCACAGCACCTTCTCGTTGGCTGTCGAGAAGTACCCCTCGCGGCCAGCGCGAGCCGACACGCCGACCGGGCCCATGCTGCGGCTGCCGACCGGTGCGTATCGACAAGCAGCGACGGCTGCCTGTGCTTCCTCGACGGTGTTGACCATCGGGACGATCACGCCGTAGGCACCGGCGTCGAGCACGCGTCCGATGATGCTCGGTTCGTTCCACGGCACTCGAACGATCGGTGTCGTGTCGGTGCGCGCCATCGCGTACAGCATGGTGACGGTGTGCTCGAAGCTCTGCAGCCCGTGCTGCATGTCGACGCACACGTAGTCGTAGCCGGCCAGGGCAGCAGCCTCGGCGATCAGCGGCTCGCGGAAGAACAAGAAGGCACCGAGCGCTGTCTCGCCGCGATCCCACACCTGACGGAGGTGCGTCGTCACGATGCTCCCACGACCTGGGCGGCAGCTTCGGCGATCGCCCGGTCCTGTTCGGTCGACCCGCCAGATACCCCGACCGCGCCGACCAGGGCCCCGGCGATTCGGATGGGAGCACCTCCGCCGAAGATCACGAGCCGCGGTGTGTGGGTGATGCCGTGAACCAGCGCAGGGTCATCGGCGATCACCGGCCACCACACGTGCGTCGGCAGGCCGTTGAACGACGCGACCGTGTAGGCCTTGTTGCGGGCGATCTCTGCAGAGAGGCGAGGTGCGCCGTCCATGCGCACGGACACGATCGGCTCGCCGGAGGGATCGCTGACGGCAACGCAGGCGGTAATGCCGTGCGTTCGCGCTGCGGCGACCGCTGCGTCGGCCACGCGCTGCGCTGCGCTCAGCGACAGCGAGTTCATCGGTACGACATCGGTATCTGGCATGGAAGCTCCCCAACTCGAGGCGATTAGAACGTGATGACGGTGCGCGCCGACTCGCCGGACATCATCATCGCGAACCCACGGTTGACTTCGTCGAGCGGCAAGGTGTGCGAGATCATCCCGCTGAGATCGAGCTGACCCGATCGCCACAATTCGGCGTACCGCGGGATGTCGACACGAGGGTTGGTGTCGCCCATGAACACCCCGATCATCCGCTTGCCCCGGCGAAACCCGGTGACCGGGAGTGCCAACTCGGCGTCGTCGGATTGGATACCGACCAAGTAGGCCGCGCGACCGGGCGCGGCCATCTCGAACGCCTGACGTACCAGCGCAGGTCGGCCGACGACTTCGAAGACGTGATCGGCGCCGGGTCCGGTGATGTCGCGCACGGCAGCGACGGCATCGACTGCGGACGCGTCGATCGTGTCGGTTGCGCCGAGCTGCCTGGCCCGGTCGAGCTTGCCCGCGTTGGCATCGATGGCGATGATGCGGGTCGCGCCGGCCAGGCGTGCACCCTGGATCACGTTCAGGCCGACGCCACCGCAACCGATCACGGCAACGGATTCGCCGGGCTGCACCTGTGCGGTGTTCAGGGCCGCACCGAGACCGGTGACGACGGCACAGCCGAGGATGCATGCCAGTTCCAGAGGGATGTCTGTGTTGATCGTCGTCACCGCACGCTCGTCGAGGAGGATGTGGTCAGCGAGCGAGCCGACATTGGCCATCTGCCCAACGGTGACGCCATCGAGGGTCAGGCGCGGCCGATGGCCGGTTGGTCGTTTCGTGACCTGCGGTTGCAAGCACGCGGTCGGCTCACCCGCAGCACACCGGATGCACTCGCCGCACCCCATGACCAAGCAGGTCACCACATGGTCTCCGACGTGGATGTCGCGCACGTCGGGCCCGACCGCCTCGACCACGCCGGCGCCCTCGTGGCCGAGGATCACGGGACGAGGCCGGTTCAGCGTGCCATCGAGGTAGTGGTAGTCGCTGTGGCACAGCCCAGCGGCGACGGATCGCATGAGGACCTCACGACCGATCGGTTCGTCGTGCTCGACATCGGCCATCTGGAGCTGGTCGGAATCGTCAACAAGTACGGCGGCGCGCATGACGGCGAGCGTAGGCGCGACTACTTCGCCGCACGTCGTTGGCGGGGGAGTGAGTACGCTCCGGCGGCGAGCGCGTTGGTGAGGGTGCGGCCGGCGTTGAGCATCAACCGGACGTGGTGCGATTCGTGATCCCCGAGGAGCCGACCGGTGGGGCCGGCGGTCGAGATCGCAGCAATCACTTCGCCGTCGGGCTGATCGCGGATCGGCACGCCGATCGACGACAACCCGATCTCGCTCTCGTCGATGCTGATCGCATACCCGCGCTCGCGGATTCTGGCGAGCTCTTCGATGAACATCCGCGGGATGATGATCGTGTGGCCCGTGAAGGGCGTCATCCCGGCCTTGATCCGTGCCGCGGCGACCTCCGGTCGAAATGCGGCGATGGCCTTTCCCGCGCTGGAACGATGCACCGGCGATCGTCTGACTGCCTCAATGCTGAAGCGCAGCGCGCCGAGTCCTTCGACGCGTTCGTAGTAGAGCACGTCCCCACCTGAGGGGATCCCGAGTTGTACGGTTTCGCCGATCGCGTTGCGAAGTTCGACGAGCAAGGGGAGGGCCTGTTGGCGCAGGGCCGAACGGGTGGTCACCAGTTGCCCGTACTCGAGGAGGTGGACACCGAGCCGGTACTTGCCGCTCAGCGTCCGCTCCAACGCACCGCGGTCCACCAGCACCCCGCACGTGCGATGCATCGTGCTCTTCGTCACGCCGACACGCCTGGCCAGCTCGCTCAACCCGATCTCGGCGTCGGCGAAGAAAGCGTCGAGGATGTCGAGCGCGATCGTCACCGAACGCAGGGCCGGCTTTGCCGATGTTGCTGGCTGCGTGGTCATCGGCCGATACCCTAGATCGCGCCGTTCGCCACAGCAGAACACGAGGCCGATGTCGACCAGGGCGTCGCACTACGGTTCCGACGATGCCGTTCACCCTCCGTTCACCTGCTGGTCAGGTGCGCGGGATGTCGCGGGGTGCCAAGGTGCTGGCGGTCACTGTGATCGGGGCATCGATGACGGCGCTCGACACGACGATCGTGAACGTCGCCCGCGACACGTTGGCCAAGGAGTTCCACAGTTCGGCGACGAGCGTGTCGTGGGTGCTCTCGGCGTACAGCATCGTGTTCGCCGCGGTGTTGCTGACCTCGGGCCGGTTGGCCGATCGGTACGGGCGGCGACGGATCTACACGACCGGTCTGCTGGTGTTCATCAGCGCGTCTGCGTTGTGTGGTGCGGCGCCGACGCTCGGCTTGCTGATTGCGGCGAGGATGGTGCAAGCGATCGGTGGCGCACTCCTGGTGCCGGCAGCCCTGGCGCTGTTGCTGCCGGAGTACCCGGCGGAGAAGCGCTCGACTGCACTCGGAGTCTTCGTCTCGATCAACTCGCTCGCCGCTGCGGCGGGTCCGGTGGTCGGTGGGACGTTGATCGACGTGGCCAGTTGGCGAGCCGCGTTCTTGGTCAACGTGCCCATCGGATTGACGGCGTTCGTGCTCGGGCGCCGAGTGCTGGTCGAGTCCCGCGACGAGCACGCCGTCGGCATTCCCGACCCTGCCAGCATCGCTACCGGCATCGGCTCAGTCGGGCTGTTGGCCCTGGTCATCACACAGGGCAACGACTGGGGCTATGGCAGCGCACTCAGCGTCGCGTGCTACATCTCGGCGAGCCTGCTGCTGGTCGTGTTCACCTGGCGAAGCCATGTTGCGCGCCTACCGGTCCTCGACCTGGCGCTCGTTCGCCAACGCACGTTCTCGGTGGGCAACGTGTCGACGTTGCTGTTCGCCATCCCGTTCTACGGGTCGGTGTTCGTCAACGTCAGCTTCTTGCAAGAGGTGTGGCACTACAGCCCGCGAGGCGCAGGGCTGGCGTCGCTGCCCGGTCCATTGACGGCGATTCTGGCGGGTCGCCCTGCCGGGCGATTGTGCGACCGAATCGGACATCGCGCCGTCGTGCCGCCCGCAGCGCTGTTGATCGCGGCCGGGGTGTTCGGCCTGGCCTGCTTCGCACCCGACCAGCCCGCGTATTGGACGCACTTCGCCCCGTTCCTGGTGATGATCGGCGCGGCGATCGGCACGTTGATCGTCGGGCTGCAATCAGCCTCGGTGCGCTACGTGCCGTCGAACCGGCTGGGCATGGCGTCGGCATTCAACACCACCCTCCGCCAGGTCGGTGCAGCCTTGGCGATCGCCGTCGCAGTGGCGGCGCTGACCCGGCCCGGTCAGCAACTGGCCAACTTCGACTTCTCGTGGTTCTTGCAAGGGTGCGCGGGAATCGCCGTCGCCGTGTTGATGCGGGTCGGATATCGACCGCCGATGCAAGTGTTCGCTACAGGCGAACAGCAAAGTAGCTGACCTGCACATATCTGTCCATACTGCGTCCCATGACGTACGCAACGAACCTGTGGTATGCAGCGCTGTGGGCCGAAGATCTGGCCGAGGGCGCGATGGAGAGCCGCACGATCTGCGAGGAGTCGATCGTGTTCTTCCGTGGTCCGCAAGGGCAGGCCGTCGCGCTGGAGGATCGCTGCGCGCACCGCTTCATCCCGCTGAGCATGGGCCAACTCTGCGACGGCGCAGCATCGGTCGAGTGCCCGTACCACGGTCTGCGATTCGGCATCGACGGTGCGTGCGTGTTGAACCCCCACGGTTCCGGTCGCATCCCGGCGACCCTGGCGGTCCGGTCGTACCCTGTCGCCGAGCGTCACACGATGCTGTGGATCTGGATGGGGACCAACGAGGCCGATCGGGACCTGATTCCTGACTTCTCGTACCTCGACCCGGGTGCACCCGGCGTGCTCTCCAAGCGCGACTCGTTGCAGATGGACGTCGACTACCAACTGGTGATCGACAACCTGCTCGATCTGAGCCATGCGTCGTTCCTTCACCGCGGCGTGCTGGGTGACCCGTCGACGTTGGAATGCGACATCGACATCGCCAGCACCGAAACCTCGGTCACTGTGACTCGCATACGACCTGACATCGCGCCGGCGAAGTTGTTCGACCTGATGTTCCGCAACGACGGACACCACGTCGACACGTGGTCGATCATGCGTTGGGATGCACCGAGCTGCCTGCGTCACGAAGCCGGCGTGTGCCCTCCGGGTTTCGAGCACGACGATGGCATCACGGTCATCGGCACGCACCTCGTCACGCCCTTGTCGAAGGGGAAGTGCACCTACCACGTGGCCGCAGTTCGGATCGGTGAGTCGGCCGGATCCGACGATGCCGAGATCTCCGAGCAACTGTCGGCCCTTCGCAAGTATGCGTTCGACGAGCAGGATCGGCCCATCCTCGAGGCCCAGCAACGCGCCTACGACTTGGCCGGCGGGCCCGACTCGTTGCGACCGGTGATGTTGAGCATCGATGCCGCCCCACTGCGCGCCCGACGGGTGCTCGCCAAGATCATCGTCACCGAGAACATCGACGATGGCGAACGGGTGTTCGTGGCTCTAGACTGAGGGCCGTGCCCGACTTCAAAGTCGTCTCCGACTACCAACCCGCCGGCGATCAGCCGCAGGCCATCGCCAAGTTGGCCGAGGGTGTCAACCGTGGCGATCGCTTCCAGACATTGCTCGGCATCACCGGCTCCGGCAAGAGCGCGACAATCGCATGGACGATCCAGGAGACACAACGACCCACGCTGATCCTGGCGCCCAACAAGTCGCTCGCCGCCCAGTTGACCCAGGAGATGCGCGAGTTCTTTCCTGAGAATCGGGTCGAGTACTTCGTCAGCTACTACGACTACTACCAGCCCGAGGCGTACATCGCGTCCAGCGACACCTACATCGAGAAGGACTCGTCGATCAACGACGAGATCGATCGGTTGCGGCACTCGGCGACTGCCGGTCTGTTGACCCGGCGCGACACCATCGTCGTTGCCTCCGTCAGTTGCATCTACGGCATGGGCAACCCCGAGGAATACAAGGGTCAGCTGCTCGAACTCCACACTGGCGTCGATTATGACCAACGCAGCATTCTGCGTCGTCTCGTCGATCTCCAATTCGATCGCAACGATATTGCGCTCGGCCGCGGCAAGTTCCGGGTACGTGGCGACACCATTGAGGTGCACCCTTCGTATGACGAAACCGTGCTGCGCATCGAGATGTTCGGCGACACCGTCGACCGCATCACGGTGATCGATCCGCTCACGGGAGAACAACTCAACGAG
>JANPOJ010000447.1:0-1772 GCA_031427935.1 Ilumatobacteraceae bacterium
CCCGGGTCAGGCCACCGGGGGCAGAAGGGTGAACGGCACGAGGTGCCACGGCCCCTTGTCGATGCGGCAGTGGGCGAAGATCTGGCCATAGTCGGCGAACTCCAACTCGCCCTTGACCAGCCGGTATGTGAACTTGCCGGGGTCGACGGTGAACGGGCTGACGTTGCGAGCGATCTGCTCGTCGTCCTCCGACATGCCCTTGCGGAACACGACCTCGAACACCCCATTGCCCGGCTCGGAGGCCGTGCAGTAGATCAGCGCGACCAGGTGCGGCGACAGCGTGACCGGTGCTGCTGACGGCGCGGCCATCGAGAACATCGCGCCGGTGAGATCGATCCGGGTCGACGGACCGGGGGCTTGGCGCATTTCGAAGTTCTCGACGAACAGGGCTGACACGATCTGCATGGCGGCGAGAGTAGCGTCGCACCACGTGCGGTACACCGGCGCGCCAGAAGGTTGGTGGCAGCAATGTGGTCGCCAAGCTGGACGTCGCTGATTGACCGCTCGAGGTGTGCTACACAGTCGGCCGCGTCATGCGGCGCATATGAAGGAGGACAAGATGGGTCTGATGGACAGCTTGAAAGGAATGCTCGGAGGCAAGAAGGGCGCACAGACGAAGGCGCAGGCACAGAAGGTGGCCCAGTCTGTCGACGCCCAGGCGGAGAAGTTGGCCGCCAAGGATGGCATCGTCGGAAATGTCGCCGAAAAGGCCCACGAGGTGCTCGACAAGATCGACGGCGACTAGGAGCGTGGGTCGGAATCGGTTGATCGGGTGGGGGTGACGGGTCGTTGCATCGGGTTCTCGATCGTTGCGGGTGGTGGGCGTTCGGGTGAGAGTGGCTGAGTCGTCGTTGATGGTGTCGCCGCGGCCGGATGATCCGCCGGTCAGCAGGTGGCTGGTGGGGTGTGGTTGGCGAGTTTGCGGAGGTTGTGGCAGATCGCGTGGAGGGTGAACTCGCCTTGGGCGCCGTCGATCCCGCGGAGGCGGAGGTGTCCGGCGTTCTGTTTCACTTTTATCTGCCCGAACACGGGCTCGATGATTGCTTTGCGTCTCGCGTACGCGGCCCGACCCGTTTTGGTGCGTAACCGTCTCGCCATGCGTTGCCGACTGGTCAAATGGTTCGGGATACGCCCGCGAGGTGCGGCGGGGATCTGTTCGTGGTGTTTCAGCCGCCCGGTCGCGACGAGCACGTTGTCACCGTTGACGGCGGCGGTGTCGATGTTGTCGGTCGAGCAGTAGCCGGCAACGGCCAACACCACGTCGGGTCGGGTGTCGATGCCGGCATCGGCGAGGGATCGGCGACAGGCGTCGAGCATCGGGAGCAGTTCGTTGACATCGGTCGGATGCTGGGTGACATGAGTGGCCACGACGACTTGGGATGCTTCGTCGGCGACCGCTTGCGCGTTGTACGCGTAGTGGAACCCGTGATTGGTTTTCATCATCCGCGCGTCGGGATCGGTGAACGAACGCTGCGCCGAAGGTTTCACCACCGCCTGGGATTTCGCCAACTCGACCGCAGTGCCGACCTCATCATCGGATCGGCCCGACTGGCGGGCCTTGGCCCCGGCGGCCTCGCCCGCCCGCTCCGCCGCGTCGGCCTCCAAGGCTGCTTTGGCGGCACGCATCTTCGCCAGACGTCGTTCGCGGGTCGCCAACTCGGCGGGCACCTCGTCACCGCGACGACCCGGGCCGAACTCGTGATCTTCGGCGGCATCAACAGCTTCGGCTTCGGCCAGCATCGCCGCGACTTCGGCTTCGACCTCGGGGATTC
>JANPOJ010000448.1:0-2746 GCA_031427935.1 Ilumatobacteraceae bacterium
CCATGGTTCGAATGCCTCCAAAACCGGGAGTAACGCCGGGAGTAACGCACCCCAGAACGGGAGCAACCGGGAGTAACCCTGGGAGTGACACTCTACGACGTCCAAGGACGTCAGCGCAACGAAAGACCAGGTCAGAGCACCTAGATTTGTACGTTGGTGAACTTCGGTGGACGTCGCGAAACGTCCTTGGCGGAACGGGAGGGATTTGAACCCCCGGGGCTGTGACACCCTTCCGCTTTCAAGGCGGATGCATTTGGCCGCTCTGCCACCGTTCCGGGATCGAGGTTAGCGATCCCCGGCCGCAGCCGCGGCGTGCTGACCGGCGAGGAAGCCGAACACCATGCCGGGCGCCAGGGTGCCACCGCCACCGCCGTAGGTCATGCCCATGGCCGAAGCCATCACATTGCCGGCGGCATACAGCCCACCGATCGGGGCTCCGTCGACATCGATCACCTGACCGTCGGCGGTCGTGCGCGGGCCGCCCTTGGTGCCGAGAGCACCGGGGTGGATCTCGACGGCGTAGAACGGGCCGGTGTCGATCGGGCCCAGCGTCGCATCGACGCCCTGGCGTTGGGCATCGCCCCACCAACGGTCGTTCACGCTCTGACCGCGCCCGAAGTCGGGGTCGTCGCCATCGGCGCAGATCGCATTCCAGCGTGCGACCGTGTCGTCGAGCGCGCCAGCCGGCGTGCCGAGCTTCTCGCCCAATGCGGCCAGCGTGGGCGCGTGCACGATCCACGACGGCACCGGGCCCTCGCCACGGAACCGACCGGCGAGCCCGTACTGCGTTGCGTACAGCTGATCGAACACGAGCCAGGCCGGCATGTTGGAGTACTCGAACGTGGTCGTGTTCATCTCGTGGAAGGCGGCGCCGAAGGCGTTGTAGTTGACGGCTTCGTTGGTGAACCGGCGGCCGGCACCGTTGACGATGATCGAGCGAGGACGGGTGCGCTCGCGGTTGACCAGCCACGGGAACGACGGGGCGTCGTCGTCGGAGACATCCATGATCGGCACCCACCACGCCTCACGCATGTTGCCGAGCGCCGCACCGATCCGCATCGCCATCTTCAAGCCATCGCCCGTGTTGGTCTCGACGGCCACGCTGCGCTCGAGCGGGCCACGGATGAAGCTGCGAACGAGCTCGGGATCCCAATCGAACCCACCGGTCGCCAACACCACACCGCCACGCGCCTCGACGCGTCGGGTCTCATCACCGACCTCGAACTCCACACCGACGACGCGGCCCTCTTCGACCATCAGCCGAACGGCACGATGACCGGTGTGCGGCTCGATCTGACGATCGAGGCAGCCCTTCAACAGGCGACCGATCAACGCCTGGCCACAGCCACGAAGGTCACCTTCCTCACGACGACGGGCTTCTTCGGGTTCGATGTGATCGGTGGTGCCCTTGCCGAGCGTGGTCTCGTTCATGACGAGGTGCTTGCTCATCTGGTAGCCCTGCACCACCCGATCGGCCCACGGGCCGAGCTCGCCGAACGCGAACAGCGGGCACTCCAACGATCGACCGCCGCCGGTCTTCCCGCCTGGATGCTCGGGGTGGTAGTCGGGGAACCCCTCGACGACGCCGAACGAGACCGGCGTGTTGTCTTCGAGCCAGCGCAACATCCGCGGGCCACCGTCGACGAACGCCTCGGCGAGGTCGTCGAGGATCATGCCGTGCGACAACGAGTGCAGGTAGGTCAGCGCATCCTCGCGCGAATCGGTGAGCCCGAACTCGCCCATCTGGTGGTTGCACGGGATCCAGATCATCCCGCCCGACCTGGCCGACGTGCCGCCGACCTCGTCGCCCTTCTCGAACACCCCGACTGTCGCGCCGTGACCGGCAGCGGTGACAGCTGCGGTGAGACCGGACGCACCGGTGCCGAGGACGATCACATCAAATGTGTCCACATCGCGTTCCTAGCAGACCCGAGTGGAGTGTCTTGCGCCCGCCTGGGTGCCCCGAGACACTCTGGGCTTCGTCGCCGACTAGCGGATCTGGTTGCGCAGGGACTGGACCCAGTCGTCGGCCTCACGCCATCGGGCATCGGCGTGTTCGCGGGTGGTGTGGGCATGTTGGCCCGACGCCGGGTACGAACCGAGGAACTTCACCTTGCCCTGCTTGGCGCGCAGCGATCGGATGGCGTCGGCCAGCAACTCGTCGGCGATGTGGCCGTCGGCGTAGACCACGAAGCAGTAGTCGCCGAGGCCGCCATCCTTGGTCGGTCGAGACAGCAGGGTCGACAGGTTGATGCGGCGCGCCGCGAACTCCTGGAGGATCGAGATCAAGCTGCCGGGCTCGTCGGCACGCTGGTAGATCACCAGGCCGGTGCGGTCGTGACCGGTGCGCGCAGGCACGCCGTCGCGGGCCACCAGCACGAAGCGCGTCTGGTTGCCCGGATGATCGGCGATGTCTTCGGCCAGCACCGCGAGGCCATACACATCGCCGGCGATCCGCGGTGCGATGGCGGCCGAACCCGGGCCGGCTTCCTCGCTGACCGTGCGCGCGGCCTCCGCCGTCGAGTTGGCGGCGCGCAGCTCAGCCATCGGAAGTTGGGCCCGCACGTAGGCGTGACACTGCGCCGTGGCAACGGGGATCGACAGCACCGCCTTCACATCGGCCAACGTGGTGCCGGGCTTGGCCAGCAGGCAGTGCTCGATGTCGAGCACGACCTCACGCTGGATCAGCAGGTCGTGGCTGAAGGCCAACTCGTCCTGAGTCAGGTTGACCGTGCCCTCGATCGAG
>JANPOJ010000449.1:0-22310 GCA_031427935.1 Ilumatobacteraceae bacterium
CGCAATCGAGTACACCAACACACCGAGGAACACGCCGACGCGCGGGATCGCGCCGAGCGACAACGGCACCAGGGCGCGCATCACCGCCTCCCACCAACTGGGGCGACCTCCGTCGACCAGGCGCACCACACGGGTGCCCATCGCGATCTTGCCGACCGACCGTCCGACGAGGGCGATCATCAGAGTCTGGTACACGAACGCCAGCGAGGTCACGGCAATGTTGAACACCAGGAGCGACTCCGAGGTCACCTTGTCGCTCGGCGTGAACCCGACGGCGACCACCACAGCAAACACCGGCAGGGCCACGAGGATCTGATCGATGACCAGGCCTCCGACGCGCCGGATGATGGGCGCCAGGATCAGGCCGGCAGGAATTGCGGGTTGGGCGACGTCGTCGCCGGCCGGGAACACCTACTCCGCCGCTTCTGCCAGCGCCTCGGCAAGTGCTGGATGTACGAGCAGACTCTCGACGATGTCGGTCACCTTCAGGTTTGCGGTGACGGCGAGGGCGATGACGCTGATCAGTTCTGCTGCGTGGCGACCGACGATCGACCCACCCAGCACCACGCCCGTCGCCGGGTCGCTGATGATCTTGACGAAGCCCCGGAAGTCGTTGTTGATCAGGGCTTTCGGTGTTGCGCTGAACGGAACCTTGGTGACGCGGATCTTGCGGCCGACGGCGAACGCGTCGGCCTCGGCGAGCCCGACATCGGCGATCTCGGGTTCGGTGAAGATCGCGCTGGCCGCCTTGTCGTAGTCGAGGTGGCGGTGGGCGACCTTCTGCAGGCCCATCACGTGCTCGGCGACTTTGCGGCCCTGCATCGCCGCCACGCTGCTGAGCGGCAGCTTGCCGCTGACATCGCCGGCCGCATAGATGTGCGACACGTTGCTCTGGCAGTGGCGGTTGATGGTCACGAACCCACCGGGGTCGACATCGACCCCGGCCTTGTCGAGGCCGAGACCGTCGCTGTTGGGGATCGACCCGATCGCCAGGACTGCATGCGAACTGCGGACGACTCGGCCGTCGTCGCCGCGCACGACGACCTCGTCGCCCTCGCGCTCGATCGAGATCGCTCGAGCACCCTTCAACAGGTGTACTCCGCGCTGCAGGAAATCAGCTTCGAGCACAGCGGCGACTTCCGGATCCTTCTGCGGAAGGACCTGCTGCCGGCTGACGACCAACGTGACCTTGGCGCCGAAGCTGCTGAACATGTGCACGAACTCCACGCCGGTGACACCCGAGCCGATCACGGTGATGTTCTCCGGGAAGATCGACGGCGGATAGCACTCGCGTGTGGTCAGGATCCGCTCGCCATCGGTGATGCACCAATCGGGGATGCGCGGCCGCGAACCGGTGGCGATCAACACGGCGTCGGCGGCAAGCGTTCGTGTGCCCTCTGCGGTGGTGACTTCCACATCGTGATCGCTGAGCAGGCGCGCCGTGCCATGCAGCAGTTGCACGTTCTGGCTTTCCAAGAGTCGGGTGGTGCCCTGCTGCAACCGGGCTTTGATCCCTTCGATGCGCTCGGTCAGCGCCTCGATGTCGACCTCGGCCTCTTGCTGCTCGAGGCCCATCCCATGGATCCGGCGCGAGAAGCTCATGGCTCCACCGGTGGCGATCATCGTCTTGGACGGGATGCAATCCCACAGGTGCGCCGCGCCGCCGATGACGTCGCGCTCGATCATCGTCACCTGGGCTCCGAGACGGGCGGCGTATGTCGCCGCGGTATTGCCGGCCGGCCCGCCGCCGATGATCACGAATCGAGTTGCCACCGGGACGAAAGGCTAGCGGCGCTCAGTCCCCGGCGAGTGCGAAGCCATCGTCCGCGAACATGACACTGCGACTGTCTCGTGTGAGCGCGAACGATTGGATCCCACCGCCCGAAACGTTGGGGCAGTACCTCGATGGGTACTGGTAGGTGTTGCGTGGCTCGCCGACCCACTCGAAGTGCATGCCGTCGGGGAGCAAGAAGTTGCCACCCCACGCGAAGTTGTGGGCGCGGAAGATGCGCACCACACGACAGTCCATCTGCGGCACACAACCCTGACAGTTGGACACCGTGTTGGTGTCGATGGCCTGCGCCCACGTGTGGCGCGACAGCGTACCGAGCTGGGTCCCGACGATCCGGGTGAACCTCGGGCCGAAGCATCCTCCGAAGGTGTTCGCGTTGTTGACGTCGATCGATCCGGCAAGGCCGGCATCGACGACGGCCTGCAGTGCGGCTGCGAGATCGGCCTTGATCGAGTTGTTGCACGCAGCGCGGATGCCGGTCGGGTACAGCTCGCGGCCAGGGATGTAGGCCGCCTGCCAAGCGCTGTCGACCAGCATTGCCCCACTGGCGGTCACGCTGTAGGCCAACTCGCCCAGCAGCTTCTTGGTCTTGGCGAGGCCGATGGTGGCGTCGGGGTCGGGCGGATCCCACGAGCGCCTGACTCGAATCTTCGGATCCGTGCTCAGTCCTCGCGCCGCCAGCGCGGCGTCGAGCGAGGTGCGGTCGAACTGGCCGTAGATCAGCACGCTGGTCGGGATGGTCGCGCCGAGCAGATCCGCTTGGGCGGTCGACATCACGATCTCGGTGCCACCGACCTCCGCATCGGGTGCAACTTGGCCGACGAGATACTGAACGATCGAGCCATCAGAACTGGCGAGATCCAGGACGTCGCCGGCTTGGGCACCGCTGAGGCTCGCCGAGGTTGCCCCCATCACCACCTGATTCGTGGCGATGATCTTCGACACCTCGCGACCGAACGTTGCGCCGATCGAGTCGAGCGGCAACGCCGTGACCGATGTCGGGAAGTACCAGAAGCCGAGCGGGCCGGGGGCTTGATGCACCACGACCCCACCGCGGGTCACCTGCACCAGCCCGATGCCGAATCCGCGACCGACCACGCCCCAACCACCGGCATCGACCGCAGCGCCGATCGCCGCGTCGACGATGGCCGGCTGCAGCGGCCCGAAGTTGTAGATCGAGACGAGGTCGCCCGGAACGCTGAGGTTTCGAGCGGGAGCGCCGCCCGTGGCAGCTTCGCCGATGGCCGCGGGGGGACCGGCGGCCTCGCCCGGAATCGCCGCCCATGCCCCCGAGGCGATGACCAGCAGAGCGGCGGTTCGGGTGAGTCGAGTTCGTATCATGCAGTCAGTTCCTGATGTCGTCCGGCGTCGTGTCCGGGTCGTTGTCCAGCCGCATGTCGGGCACCAACCTACCAGCGACGCCGAAACGGCTCGCGGTCAGCACGGTCGAAGCGATACCGTCATGCCCTTGTGAGTCACGACGATCCCGACCTCGAGCCAGACACCACCGGCAGCGGTCTAGCGGCAGAGAAGGCCAAGCGACTCGACAAGATCGGGGCATTGCGCGACGGCGGGATCAACCCCTATCCCTATCGCTTCGACCGCTCCCACTCCCTTGGTGATCTGCGCGCCGAGTTCGAAACGCTCGAGCCCGGCACCGAAACCGAGCAACGCGTCACCGTTGCGGGGCGGATGATGCTGCGACGCCAGCAGGGCAAGCTGATCTTCGCGACGCTGCTCGATCGCAGCGGCGAGGTGCAGTTGTTCGTCTCCAAGGCCGTCATCGGCGACGATGGCTTCGACGCCTTCGGAGCGTTCGACCTCGGCGACTGGCTCGGTGCCGAAGGTGCGGTCATGACCACCCGCAAGGGCGAACTGAGCGTGAAGGTCGACCACGTCGAGCTGCTGGCCAAGGCGGTCCGGCCGATGCCTGACAAGTGGCATGGGCTCACCGACACCGACACGCGGTTTCGTCAGCGGTATGCGGACCTGATCGTCAACGAAGAGGCGCGTCGGGCGTTCCGCATCCGTCACGAGATCATCGCCAGCTTTCGTCGCACGCTGCACTCGGAAGGGTTCATCGAGGTCGAGACACCGGTGCTGCACCTCGAGGCGGGCGGTGCGCATGCCCGGCCGTTCGTCACCCACCACAACGCCCTCGACATGCAGCTGTACCTGCGTATCGCCCTCGAGCTGCACCTCAAGCGGCTGATCGTCGGTGGCATGGAGCGAGTGTTCGAGATCGGCCGCATCTTCCGCAACGAGGGGATCTCGACGCGCCACAACCCCGAATTCACGATGATGGAGCTGTATCAGGCGTTCGCCGACTACTCGGAGATGATCGACATCACCGAACGGCTGATCACGCAGGCGACCATCGATGCCACCGGCACCTCCGTGGTGGCGATCGGCGAGGAGCAGGTCGACCTGGCGCAGCCGTGGCAGCGGGCACGGATGATCGACCTGACCAGCGAGGCGATCGGCGCCGAGGTGCATCCGTCGATGCCCGTCGAGGCGATGCGAGCGCTCGCCGAGCAGCACGGTGTCAGTTGCAACCCATCGTGGGGCAGCGGCAAGATCATCGAAGAGCTGTTCGAGGCAACGGCCGAATCGTCGTTGATGCTCCCGACCTTCGTCACGGGCCATCCCGTCGAGATCTCGCCGCTCGCTCGCACCGACCGCAACGATCCATTCCTGACCGAGCGGTTCGAACTGTTCGTGAACGCGCGCGAGCTGGCCAACGGCTACAGCGAGCTCAACGATCCGGTCGAACAGCGGGCCCGCTTCGAGGACGAGCAGACCGCGCGCGAGGCCGGCAACGCCGAGGCCGGCACCGTCGACGAGGACTACCTCCGGGCACTGGAATACGGCATGCCACCGACCGGCGGCCTCGGCATCGGTATGGACCGCGTCGCGATGTTGATCGCCGGTGTGTCGTCGATCAAGGAGGTCATCTTGTTCCCCACACTTCGCCCGGAGGTGATGTAGATGAGCACCACACGCATGGCGTGGGGATGTGGGCTGGCAACGATCGCCGCCGACGGTTCCGTGCTCGACACGTGGTACCCCGATCTCGGGCTCGGCGAGTTCGATCCATCGGCAGCACTCGTCGACCGCGAGGCCGCCAACCGACACGACACGGTGCGCGGTGTCGAGGTGCGTGTGGTCGAGACGTCGATCGATCTCGACGCGGCACCCGAATCGCCCAGCGACATGTACCTCCGGCTGCATCTGCTGTCGAACCGATTGTGCGCCCCGCGCACCATCAACCTCGACAACGCCTTCGGATTGCTGACGAACGTGGCCTGGACCAACCTTGGCCCCGTTGCCGTCGACCAGGTCGACTGGGTGCGCTGGCGCATGCGGTCGACCGGGCAGATGCTGACGGTGCACGGCGTCGACAAGTTCCCGCGGATGACCGACTACGTCGTGCCGAGCGGCGTCCGAATCGCCGATGCCGATCGAGTCCGTCTCGGTGCACACCTGGCAGCAGGCACGACCGTGATGCACGAAGGTTTCGTCAACTACAACGCCGGCACGCTCGGTCGTTCGATGGTCGAGGGTCGTATCTCAGCCGGCGTCGTCGTTGGCGACGGCAGCGACATCGGCGGCGGCGCCTCGATCATGGGCACGCTGTCGGGTGGCGGCAAGGACCAGATCACCATCGGCGAACGCTGCCTGCTGGGCGCCGAAGCGGGGATCGGGATCAGCCTGGGCGACGAGTGCGTGGTCGAAGCTGGGCTGTACGTCACCGCCGGCACGCTGGTGAAGTTGCCCGACGGCGAGGTCGTCAAGGCCCGTCAGCTCAGTGGTGCGAGCGGCCTGCTGTACCGCCGCAACAGCCAGACCGGTGCGGTGGAGGCCATCCCCCGTTCCGTGGCGTGGGAAGGGCTCAATGCCGCGCTGCATCACAATTGATTGAGCGCGCAAGCACATCCCGTATCACAAGCGCACAAGCAGCTATCATTTCCACTGTGGCGTGACAGTCGTCACGCACGTGAATGGGGGTTCGCATGGATGCTCATGACTTAGAGAACGCTCTCGACGTAGACGACCGCTACCAGGACTGGGTCTATCGCCACCCGCTTCAAGGGGCGGCGCTGGCCGGCTTCATCGCCGTTCAGATCACCACTATTTGGGGCTACTACGCCAAGGGGATCGGCCTACCGCCGCTTCCTTGGCCCAACTTCAACGGCGGGCTGTTCGCACCAAAATCGTTCGCTGCCGACTTCAGCAACTATGGCAACACCGGCCAGTTCTTCGTCGGCCAATCGATCCACATGGTCAACGGCGTCGTCTTCGCGATTCTGTTCGTGCTCACACTGCGAGCCAAGATCCCGACCTTCGGGTCGAAGATGCAGAGCATTCAGAAGGGTTTGTTGTTCGGCGTCGTGCTGGCAATCATCAGCATGGGCTTCTTGGTTCCGTATGTGTACGTGCCGAAGTCGGGCTACGGGTTCTTCAGCTTCTACACCGCCGACGGCGCCAAGCTCCCGCTGGCGATCCTGATTTGGCACCTGGTGTACGGCGGCATCCTCGGGATGTTGTACGACCCGAAGAAGTCCGACGCCACATAGGGCCTCGGTTCACGTCACGGGCCGGGTCTGCGCATGCGGACCCGGCCCGCTCGCGTCCGGGCGCCGATCGCACGGCATGATGTCTCGGTGATCGACCACTACCGCCAAGCTTGCAACGACCTCGACAACGGACCCTTCACCACCAACGAGATCATCGTGCGCGGCGTGCCAATGCGGGTGTTCGCCGCCGCACCGCCGACGCTGCGCGTGCTGTGGCAACTGGCTGCGGCGCACGCCGACAAGACCTACATCGTGTACGAAGACGAGCGGTTGACGTACTCGGAGGTGCAGGCAAGTGTGCGATCGCTCGCCAACTACCTCCAACACACGTGCGGTGTCGGGCGCGGCGATCGCGTTGCCATTGCGATGCGCAACTATCCCGAATGGGTGATCTCGTATTGGGCGACCGTCTCCATCGGCGCGGCTGTGGTCGGCATGAACGCGTGGTGGACGAGCGCCGAGATGGAGTACGCGCTCACCGATTCGCGACCGAAGGTGTTGATCGCCGACGATGAGCGACTGGAGCGCTTGCTGCCGGTGCTCGACGGCCTCCGGTCGGCGTCACCGCTGCACCTCGTGTCGGTGCGCACCGATCGCGCGCTGCCCAGCGACTCCGCTCGATGGGACGATGTCGTGCAACCCGACTCGGCTCCGGATGCGTTGCCCGATGCCGAGATCGACCCCGACGACGATGCGTGCATCTTCTACACATCGGGCACCACTGGATTCCCGAAGGGGGCCCAGCTGACACACCGTGGCTCGATCCACAACATCCTCAACATCGCCTACATGACCACGGCGATCTCGATGGCCGAGGCCAAGGCTGTTGCAGCCGGCGACGTGTCGGCGCCCGCGTCACCCCCGAGACCGCCGGCGCAGATCGTGATCATGGCGCCAACACCGCTGTTCCATGTCACGGCCTGCAACTGCCTCATGCACCCGGCGACACTGACTGGTGGCACCGTGGTGTTCACCCGGAAGTGGGACGCAGGCCGTGCGCTCGAACTGATCGAGCGCGAACGAGTCACCAACTTCTCCGGCGTCCCGACCATGAGCCGCGAGCTGTTGGCGCACCCCGATTGGGCGACGCGCGACACCAGCTCACTCGGCGGGATGACCGGCGGCGGCGCTGCCGTGCAGCCCGACCTCGTCGGCAAGATCGACAAGGCGTTGAAGAACGGCGTGCCGGGCACCGGCTATGGCCTCACCGAGACGCACGGCATCGTCACCGCCAACTCGGCACGGTTGTACCTGGCCAAGCC
Source organism: Ilumatobacteraceae bacterium (assembly GCA_031427935.1). Taxonomy (GTDB): domain Bacteria; phylum Actinomycetota; class Acidimicrobiia; order Acidimicrobiales; family Ilumatobacteraceae; genus JAENVT01. The sequence goes on from JANPOJ010000449.1 coordinate 7,632, forward strand.
CGATTCTGCCGGCCCGATCGTGCCAACGCTCGATTCCAAGCTGGTCGACGACGACGGCAGCGAACTGGCACCAGGACCCGATGTGGTCGGCCAGCTGTGCGTGCGCGGCCCCATCGTGATCAAGGGGTATCTCAATCGCCCCGAAGCCACCGCGGACGCGATCCGCGACGGCTGGTTCAACACGGGCGACATCGCCCGCATCGACGAGGACGGCTTCGTGTTCATCGTCGACCGTGCCAAGGACATGGTGTTGCGAGGTGGCGAGAACGTCTACTGCAGCGAGGTCGAGGCAGCGATCTACCAGCACGACGCGATCGCCGAGGCTGCGGTGTTCGGCGTTCCCGACGAGCGGCTCGGCGAAGAGGTCGGCGCCGCCGTGGTGCTGCACCCGGGCGCGACGCTGACAGAAGTCGAGCTACGGCAGTTCCTGGCGGAGCGCATCGCCAAGTACAAGATCCCATCGGCGATCTGGTTCCTCGACGAGCAACTCCCCCGCAATGCAAATGGCAAGTTCGTCAAGCGCGACCTGCGAGCTCAACTGCTCGGTGCGTGAACCCGGCCTGCGATCATGCGCAGATGACAGCACGCAACCAAGAGTTGGTCCGCGAGTTCTTCGCGACATTGAGCACCGACGCCGGTCTGACCAAGGGTGGCGACGCGGTGATCGACGACTTCCTCACGCCGGTGCGCGGCATGTTCGCGCCGGGCGACCCGAAGATCCATGTGAAGCACACGTTCTCCGACGGCGACATCTTCGGCGCCGAGACCGAGGGGATCGGTGAACTGGCCAACGGCAACCACTATCACAACCGATACGCCTGGGTCATCGAGATAAGGGCGACAAGGTCTGTCATCTCCGCGAGTACATGGACACCGCCTACATGATGAGCGGGGTCTGAGCCGAGGGTCCGAGCGGCGCGTCCGAACTACTCAGATCCAGTGCAGGGCCTCGCGTACCCCTTCCTCCGCGGGTCGCTCGCACGTCGGGCAGTACAAGCTGGTCTCCAACGCGGTGCCGCACTCGCCGTGCAGCGGGCCTTCGGCATCACCGGTCTGGCGCGCGCCCCACGCCGACAGCAATGCGATCGCCCCACTGAGCTCGCGTCCCGCGTCGCTGAGTGCGTAGGCCAGGCGCACTGGTCGCTGGCTGTACGGCGTCGCCACGACGAGTCCGTCGCGTTCCAACTGGCGCAGCCGCGCGGTGAGCACGTTGGGAGCAATGCCGTCGAGCGCTTCGGCCAGCTCACCGAAGCGCTGCGGTCCGTCGAGCAATCCGGCGATCACCTGCAGGGTCCAGCGATCACCGATCACGGAAAGTGCGTGCGCGAGGTTCGTCGACATGCTGCTAGCTTACTACTCAGTACGTAGTAACTAGTGATCAGCAAGTAACTGGTCATCGCAGTCAGGAGCCTCAGATGTCCGTCATCGACAACCTCTCCGCATCCGCCCGAACCGTGCTCGGCGAGCTCGGTGAATCCCTGGTCACCATCGGCCAAGACGGTCGCGGCAGCGGCATCGTGATCGCCGCCGGCAAGGTGCTGACCAACGCGCACAACCTGCGCGACGGCACCACACTGGTGACGTTCGCCGACGGCCGAGCCGAACAGGGCACGGTCGCCGGCGCCGACGAAGACGGCGATCTCGTCGTGCTCGATGTCGACACCGCCGCCGTGGCGCCTGCGACCTGGGCCGAACAACTCCCCCAGGCCGGCGACGTGATCTTCGCCCTCAGCCGAGGCGGGCACCGCGCCCGCATCTCGTTCGGCATGGTGTCGTCGGTCGACGTTGCCTTCAATGGCCCCCGCGGACGGCAGGTGCACGGTGGCATCGAGCACACCGCGCCGCTCGTACGCGGCGCCTCCGGCGGCCCGGTCGCCGATGCCGGCGGCCACGTCGTTGGATTGAACACCCACCGCACCGGCCGCGGCTTCTACGTCGCCCGCCCGATCGACGAGGCATTGCAGTCGACCATCGCCGGCCTCGCCGCCGGCAACTCTGTAGTGCGTCCTCGACTCGGCGTCGCCCTGGCACCGCCCGAGGTCGCCGCCAAGCTGCGCGCATCCGTCGGTTTGCCCGAGCGCACCGGATTGCTGGTCCGTGGCGTCGAGCCCGACGGCCCGGCGGCCAACGCTGGTATTGCCGAGGGCGATCTACTCGTCGCGGTCGGCGACAGCGCACTTGTCTCGCTCGAGGTGCTGCACAACGCACTGGGCGCGGCCAGAGAGACGTTGACCTTGACCGTCGTTCGCGGCACCGACGAACGAATCGTGACGGTGACGTTCACGAAGTGAACCCCGATCACGCCAGCGCGACCTCGATCCGTTCGAGCGAACTGACCGCATCGGTCGGGTCGAAGAACACCGTCGACATGCCAACGGCCTCTGCGCCGCGCAGGTTGATCTTCTGGTCATCGACGAACACGACGTCGGCTGCAGATGCCGAACCGAACTCGTCGAGCGCCAGCCGGAACGCGTGTGGATCGGGCTTGAGGAATCCGGTGATCGAACCGTCGACGATGAAATCGAACTCTGCGATCACCGAGATACCGGCTTTCCATTCGGGGCCGTGAAACGCGTTCATGTCGTTGGTCAGCACGCCGACGATCCGGCCGGCGGCGCGATGCCGTGTGACCAGATCGGCCATCTTCGGGCGCACGAGGTAGTCGCCAGGCGGCTCGTAGAAGTGGCGCATCAATTCGTGCAGGTCGAGGCCGAACGGTGCGGCGCGGATGGACCAGTACTCGCGCTCGGTGATCTCCCCCGCCTGCCACTGCACGTAGTCCGGGTCTGTGCTGGTATCGAACGGACCGCGCCACGACCAGTGACCCAACGTGTGCTCCGCCTTGCCGATCAGTTCGAACGGGGTCAGTAACACGGGACCCCCGAAGTCGAGCAACAGATGCTTGAGCGGCGCTGCGGTCACGAGACGAGTACACCAGCACGATCTTGTCCGGGCAACGGAATCGTTCTCGCCGGCGGAACGCTGTGCCGCGGATCTTCGGGATTCAGTCCCAGCGAGATCGCCGCGTCACGAACACCCAACCAACCGGGGCGACGGCGACGATCGCGCTGGCAACGTAGGTGACCAATCGCGGCTCGGTCGACCGCGTCTTCTCGACGTCGATGTGGGTGATCGAGCCATCGGGGCCGACGGTGATGACACTGACCGTCCGAGCGTTCGACGACAGATCGAGTTCGCGTCGCGGTCCGTAGGTGAGCAGCACGACAGCGGCAAGGATGCCCAACCCGATTGCGGCCCAGTACCTCATCGTCCTACTTGTACTCGATTCCCATTCGAATGATCTTGCTCGCTCACGGCTCGCATCGTCGTCATCGAGCCAGGAGATTGTCAGGGTCGATCTGGTAGCCGCGTGACGTCTCACAACGACGCTGGTCCACGGTCGTGGGGTCCAACGGTTACGGATCACCGCCAGTGAAGCGGGCGAGGTGGTAGTCGAGGGTGGTGTGATCGGCGAGGATGTTGACCAACGGATCACACTGGCCGACCGTCCCGGACCCGGCGAGCTCGGCAGCACGATGAGATGGACGGCGAAAGTCCGACACCTGAACTGGGCAGCCCCAGAACGCTACGTAGCCTTCCGGGGCTGCCCAAGTCGCCCAAAGCCGCTCCTTGACGGGTTCCGACGAGCCGGAACTCCCGATCCGCGCGGTTCGCTGCCCTCGACGAGTCGGATATGTTCGCGGGCATGGCCATGGCATCAAACGGCGAGTGTGAGATCTACTACGAGTCCTTCGGCGATCCGAATGACCCCACATTGCTGTTGGTGAACGGCTTGGGGAGCCAGTGCATCAGCTACCACGAGGACTGGTGCGAGATGTTCGCCGGGCGAGGGCTTTGGGTCGTGCGCTACGACAACCGCGACGTGGGACTGTCATCCAAGTTCGATTCGGCGCCTGTCGGCGAGCACGGCGCGGCGTACACGATCTCCGACATGGCTGCAGACGGGATCGCTGTGCTCGATGCGATCGGCGTCGAGCGAGCCCACGTGATGGGGCTGTCGATGGGCGGGATGATCGTGCAAGTGATGGCGATCGAGCACCCCGATCGGCTGCTGTCGATGACGTCGGTGATGTCGTGGACCGGCGAGCCGGGCTACGGCGAGTCGACACCGGAGGCCTACTCCTTGTTGACCGCACCTCCCGCAACGGACCGCGAGTCGTACGTCGCAGCGAGCATCGCCGGTCTGCACGTGTGGGGTAGTCCGGAATTCGCGGACGACGACCGGTGGCGCCGCTCTGCGGAGCGTGCCTTCGATCGCTGCTTCCACCCCTCCGGTCCGTTCCGTCAGTTCATGGCCATCGGCGCGGCACCGCAACGCGCCGACCAGCTGCGCGAGGTCGCGACACCGACGCTCGTCATGCATGGCGACCGTGACACCCTGATCGACATCAGCGGTGGCCGTCGAACCGCCGAGCTGATCCCGGGTGCACGGTTCGAAGCCATCGAAGGGATGGGCCACGACGATCCGCCCCAGCTCTGGAATCGCTGGGTCGACCTCGTCAGTCGATTCGTCGCCTCAGTTTCGCAATCCGCGTAGCTCGTCGAGGTAGCTAGTCGAGGATCGTCACCACGCCGTTGTCGCCGTCGACGCGCAGGCGCATGCCTGTCTTGATCGACTTGGTCGCGAACGCCGTGCCAGTGACGGCCGGCAAGCCGTACTCGCGACACACGATCGCGGCGTGGCTCATCATCCCGCCCGAGTCCGTGACAGTGGCGGCGATCCGCCGGAAGATCGGCGCCCACGACGGTGCCGTGACCGGCGCCACCAGGATCTCGCCGTCTTGGATCTCGGAGACCTGCTCCGCGCTGCTCAAGACGCGAGCGATGCCCTCCACGACGCCCGGCGAGGCGGCGAAGCCACTGAGCCCGCCGTCGGCGCTGACACCACCGAGCCACTTCTGAATCGAGTCGCTGGTGATGCCCCACAGCATGATCGTGAACGGCTCGGTCACCACGTCGGGCGGCGCGCCGAGTGCGGGCGGCGCATCCCATGCCTGACACGCGGCCATGATCGCTCGTCGCTTGGCGACCACGTCGGGCCAGTACGACGGACCGCGCGGTGCGACGCCGGCAGCCCACGCGAACGTCATGTCGCTGATCGCTGTCGGGATCTCGTCGCGCTTCAGCATGAAGATGTCGTCGGCGTCGTGCCAGAAACCTTCCTTCATGAACACGCTCGACAGCGCACGCATCTTGCGCCACATCACGCTGATGCCCCAGTGCTCGACGTAGAAGTTGTGGTTCTCGACGTAGTGGAACACTGTGCGGCTGAGACCCAACTTGGCCTCGAAGTTGGCCTGGTCGTCGCCGTCGAGCAGATCGATGTACTCGGACGCAACACGGTCGCGTTCGGCGATCACAGCCTCTTGTGGCGTGTCGATCTCCTCCCCCGCCTGCAGCTTGCGGATGTAGCCGCGCATGAACGAGAACGGAATGTCGAGACGGTCCGCCCACACCGCATCGGTGTGGTAAAAGCCGGTTCCGTTGGAGTAGTTGAACCACGGGTACTGCGCGGTTGCGTACTCCTTCAACCACGCCTCGCCGCCTGCCGCGGATTGCACAGCGGCCAATGCCTGATCCACTGTCCCCTCGCACAGCATGTCGCCGAGACCGTTCTCGACCGCCAGCCGAGCCAGGCGCCGCAGCTCCTCGTCGGGGCGGAACAGGTCGACGTCGATCCCCGCCACCATCTTGGCGATCGAGAGGTCGGGGATGTTGGGGAAGACCTGCTTGCAGAACCCGAAGTAGTCGAGGTACGCGGCGTAGCCGAGGTTCAACATCTCGAAGTGCAACTGCCACAGCTCCAGCGACAGGTCGACCAGTCCGTGGTACTCGTGCTGCAGGTCGTACACGTTGCTGCGCCCTGCGTGGCCGATGACGACCTCGAGATCGACCATGTCGGGCAACGGCTCGAACGTCAGGGCCTCGAGCCTGCCGATCACCACTTTGGCCTTGTCGATCCACTCGGCTTCGATCGCATCCCAATTCGCGAAGTAGTGCCCGGCACGCTGCATGAAGTGCTCAACACGACCGGGGATCTCCGACGGATCGGCCACCGGCACGGGCGACAGGTAGAAAAAGCCGTTGAGGACGCGGATGTCGATCCCCATGGCCGGTGGAACGATGTAGTGACGGCTGTTGTACGAACCGAGGGATGCAAATGCGTACTCGACCAAGCTGGCGTCGAACGGCGGCATCACCGTCGGCATGTGGATCGCGTCGCGGAACCAGAACACCGACTCGTCGTATGACTTGCGCGCCTCGCTGAACAGCAGGTGGTAGTGGTACAGGTCTTCCCAACCCTCGGCACCGGGTGGTGTGGTCACGGAAAACGGGCTGTCGAAACGGTCCTTGGTCATTGCGGTTCCCCCAGTGGATTGATGCGATGGACGTGAATGGCTAGTGCTTGACTTGGACGGGCCGCAGCAGGTTGCTGACGACCCCTTCGACGCCGGAGTGAACTCCGTGGCTGACCTGGCGCGGTTTGTTGCTCCACACCGTCTCCGGGCGGCTCTGCAGGAGGTGAACGGTGTACGCACCTCCGTCGTCGACGGTCACCGCCCATTCGACGTCTTGCGGCCGACCGAAGTGCTTCTCGGCCTGGCGGGCCAGCTTGGCGATCGACTTGATCTCGTCGTCGCTCAGGCTGGGCGAGGTGCTGCGTTCGACGTCGAGCGGTCGCTCGACGACCCTGCCACCCTCGATGCAGCACTCGAGCTCCTTGGCAGACACCGTGCGTTTGGTGATCTCGAAGATGACCTTGTCGATCATGTAGTTGTCGGGCGTGACGCTGCCCGACACCACCGATTCACCGAGCCCGAACGCGGAATCGATGACGATGGTGGAGCGATCTCCGTTGGTGGGGTTCAACGTGAACGCGACCCCGGCCGCCCTCGGCAACACCATCTGTTGCACAGCGACGCTCATGGCCACGTCGGCGTGTGGGTAGCCGTTCTCGTGGCGGTACGAGATCGCCCGATCCGTGTAGAGGCTCGCCCAGCAACGCACGACGTGGTTGACCACACTGTCCCCGCCGCGGATCCACAGGTAGGTGTCCTGCTGGCCGGCGAACGAGGCGTCGGGTTGATCTTCGGCCGTGGCGCTCGACCGCACGGCGACGGCGACGTTGTCGATGCCCGTCTGATCGCACAACTGGCGATACCCATCGCGGATCACCGCTTCGGCGTCCTGCGACGGACCGGCGTCGAGCACCATCTGGCGACACCGGCCGGCAGCCTCGGTCAGCGCGTGCAGATCGCTGACATCGAGGGTGTCGAGCAGCGCATGGAGGTGGGGCCCGACATGATCCCTGCCCATCGAGTCGGCGAAGGCATGCGTGGTGACCGCGAAACCGGGCGGCACGGGCAACCCAGCCCGGGTCATCGCGCCGAGGCTGGCGCACTTTCCGCCGACGATCGGCTGGTCGAGTTCGTGGTAGTCGTGAAAGAAGATGGCGTGGTCCGCCACTACCACGACACCCCTTCGTAGGCGTCCCAGCAGCGCCGCGTCGCCTCGGCGCCGGCGAAGTACGCAGCGCGCGCCGACCGGCGCTTTGCCTCGGTGTCGAGGTAGCGCTCGGCGAACTCACCGACGTGGCCACCATGATCCTCGTCGACCATGATGTGGATCGTGTGGAAGGCGTAGTCGTCGGCTTCCAGCAAGTGTCCGTAGTGGTGCTTGAAGCCGTCGACGGCGCGGATGTACGCCGGCGGGATCTGGTTCTCGATCCCGAGGCTGGCGCCGAACTGGAACTCGTACCACGGGCGTTGGTGGGCCAGGTTGTAGAGGAAGCTCTCACTGAGCACGGCCTCGACGTTGGGGGTCGCCTCGGTGATCACCTCGTCGGGCGCGCCGAGCGCACGCGTGAACTGGAACAGCCAGTGGAGGTGGCCGTGGCCGGACTTCGACTGGATGCCGAGCACCTCTTCACCGATGTTCTCGATCACTGACTCGGTCATCTCGTACGGGATTCGCCCCAGCCAGATCGACAGGAAGCGGCGGGTGTGGAACGTGACGCCGTGGTAGTGCTGCCGCGCCCAGCCGACGAGCTCTTCCTTCGTGGCCTCACCCTGTACGACGCGCTCGACCCAACGCGCTTTATCAAGCGTGCGGCCCGACGCGATCAGTTCCTCGCGCATCTCGTCTACGAATGCTTCACCATCGAACGACATCTGGCGTACCCCCTCGGTTTCGCGCGCCGCTGGCACTGTTGCACCACAGTACAGTTCGCTCAAGATCACTGTTCCGATAAACGGAACGGAGGGGGCGACGATCGATGCATCGGTGCTGCGATGATGAGCGCGTGCAATCCACCGACTTCGCCGACCTCGTTCGTCGCCGCCGTACCAGCATGCTCGTCGACAAGCAGCGCGCCGTGCCGCACGAGTTGATCGACGAGTTGTGCGAACTCGCCCAATGGGCGCCCAACCACAAGCGCACCTGGCCATGGCGCTTCGCGATCGCCGGCGGCGAGGCGCGAGCCAGGCTCGGCAATGCGATCGCCGACGCGATGCAGGCCCACGGCGACCCGCCCGAGAAGGTCGACAAGACCCGCACCAAGTACCTGCGCACACCCGTCACCTTGGTGGTCGGGTCCAGCCCCGGCGACTCTCACCTGCGCACCGCAGAGAACCGCGACGCCGTCGCCGCGGGAATTCAGATCCTGCTGCTCGCCGCGACCGCCCACGGGTTGGCCACCTATTGGGGCTCGTGCCCGAAGGGGGCGAACGACGTGGTCAGCGAGCTGTGCGGCTTCGAGGCCGGCACCCACATCAGCGCCCTCATCTACCTCGGGTGGGCGTCATCGACGGTCGAACCGCCCGGCCGACCAGCGCCGCACGTGCACGTCGTTGCCGCCGACTGACCGGGTGCAGCGGTACTAGTACCAAGGTGCAATGGCGAAATACACCGGTCCCTCAGGAAGATGAACACGACCCCGCAAGCCCGTCCAGCAGAGGGGTTGTATCCGAAGCACATCACTAGGGAGTCCGATCGCAGCCCGAGCGGTCGGACTCTTGTGATTTTCGGCCCGAGTGGGTCGGGAGCTCAGCCCCAGATGCTCTTGCGCGGCGCGGGCGTGACCACGATCGCGCCGCCCAGCGTGCCGATCGGCGTGATGCACAGGCGGGTATCTTGGCCGTTGACCTTCGACTCGCACTTGCCACAGATGCCCTCCTGGCAGCCGCGTCGCGGGCGCACGTGCTCGGCGATCTCACGGATCGCCTTGAGCGCGGCCATCGTCGGATCGGCGAGGATCGAGTACTCGACATCGTCGACCGTCAACACCGTGACGACAGCTGGTTCTCCGAAGCCGACGAACCCGCCACCATCGACCGGCAACACCGCGTCCGCGGCGCGTGGCGAGTCGAGGCTCACGCGTACCAACTCGGCGTCGCCAGCGTGGGGATCTCCAGCTCCAACCCGCGGCCGCGATAGGTCAGCACGGCGTGCTCGTGATCTTCGTAGACCTTGATGCGCACGTCCTCGGTGTTGTTCGGCTCGCCAGGGTCGTGACCGACCGCCGACGCGGCGACGGCGCGGATGGGGCCGGAGTGACCGCACATGTAGATCGCTGTGTTCGGTCCGCTCTCCTCGACGATCTGGGTGATTCCCCGCCAGTGGCGGCGCACCACGATCATCGGTGGCTCGAAGTAGAACAGCGGCTGAGTGAGCCACACGGTGATCGGATCGCCGCCGGCCTGCAGCACCCGGTAGAAGCGGTTCATCTCGGTGATCCACCCCGGCCGGTCGCCGGTGCCGAATCGCTGGTAGCCCTCATGGATCTGGGCGAACTCCTGGAACGCCGCGGTCACGTCGACCTCGCGGCCGCCTGCCCACACCTGGAAGTTCTTGAACGCCTCGTGCGGGTACGGATCCTCCACCGTCACGTCGGCAATGCCGTAGCGACTCAGCGCTTGCAGCACACCGCTGCGCACGCCGACGGCCGTCTCGGTGGCCCGCGCCGTGGGGGCATGCGGGAACCGCACGGTCATGCCCTCCTTCAAACCCTTGGCCAGGTCCTGACCCTTGCGATGCGCCTGCCATTGGCCGAGCGGCGTCAGCGCGCCGTCGGTGACGTAGCCCTGCGTCTGGCCGTGACGGATCAGGCGCACATCGATCGAGGTCGTGATGCGCGTGCGGAACTCGCCGGGGAACTGCTCGCGAGGCGACACCGTCTCGCGGGCGAACTCCTCGGTGCGACCCGGTGGTGCGGTGACGCGATCGAGCTCCTCCAGGGCGCGCAACGTCGAGCGCTCGCGAGCGCGCAACACGAAGGCCGGCTCGTCACCCGCATGCGAGTTGTCGGAGAGCGGCCCGACAGGTTCTGCCCGGCGCCGCGCGTAGTTGGCGAGATACAGCGGCGCGTCGTCGCGTGTGACGCTCATGTGTAGATCGATACGAACGATTCGACGACACGGTTCTCGTAGTAGAACAGTGCCTTGCCCAGCTGATCCTCCGTCCACGTGATCGTTTCCCAATCGGTGTCGGTCTTGTACCCACCCGTGAACACCTCGTTGCGGTTGCCGACCGGGTCGAAGAAGTAGATCGTGTGGCCGCGCGTGATGCCGTGGCGGGTGGGTCCGATGTCGATGTCGATGCCGTTCATCCGCAAGATGTCGGCGGCGCGACCGACCTCGCTCCAACTGTCGAGCCAGTAGGCGAAGTGGTGCAGGCCGCCGTTGGCGCCGCGTGTGAAGGCGATGTCGTGCGGCTGGCGAGAGCGCTCGAAGAACACGATCAACTGGTAGCCCTCGTTGGTCACGAGTTGCTCGGTCAGCCGGAAGCCGAGGACCTCGCTCATGAACCGTGCCGCGTCCGGAACGTTCTCGGTGGTCAGCAGGCAGTGATCGAGACGGGGCGGCGCAATGCCGACAAGATCCATCGGCATCGGCGGCGGGTTGAACAGCGGCAGGCCGTTGCCGACCTTGTCCATCTTGGCGTAGATCTCCATCGTGTGACCCGTCGGCGAGTCGAAGCGGATCGCCTCGCCCTGGCCGGTCTCGACGCCGGCGGCGATGCGCTCGACCGTGCAGCCGTAGCGCTCGAGGTTGGTCTCGTACCCCTCGAGATCGTCGATCGACTCGGTCTTGAAGGCGACGTGCTCGAGCCCGTACCGGTTTGCGCCGGTCAACATCAGCGAGTGATGATCCTGCTCGTCCCACCCTTTCAGGTACACGTGGTTCTCGTCGCGGGCCACCTCCCGCAAGCCGAGCACTTCGGTGTAGTAGGCGGCACAGAGCTCGAGATCGGGAGTTCGGACTTCGACGTGCCCGAGACGGAAGATAGCCATGCGGCCATCTTGGTTGGGTCGCGACAGCTCCGATAGGGCACCGTTCTGCGGAATGGAACGCCAACATTTTGCCGCGCAACCCCTCCGTGAGAGCGTGTGACCATGGCATTTGACGGAGAAGCGTTCGTAGACGAGATGCGCGACGAGCTGCAGGCTTCTGGCCGCACACTCGACCAAGCTGACTGGGTCAAGCGCACCCAGCAGGGTGAGGCAACCAAGGAGGACCTCGTTGCCTGGGCCCGGCAGCACTACCACGGCGTGACCTACCACACCCGCCGGATCCTGTCGGCCTGGGTCACCCGGATTCCCTACGAGATGACCGACAGCGTGATCGAAAACATCGCCGAGGAGGTGCTGGGCACCACGTCGAAGTCGGGGTTCGGCCACCTGCATTGGCTCTTCGAGTTCACCCGCGCCCTCGGCGCCCCCGACGAAGTGATCACCGAGGCAACACCCAACGTCGATGCCGTCGCCAGCAACAGCTTCCTCTACTGCCTGGCGCTGCAGCAGCCGTGGTACGAGTTGACGTTCGGCGGCATCCTGGCGATCGAGAACCAGATCCCCGCGGCGTACATCAAGGTCGTCGACGGCTTCAAGACGCACTACACCGACATCTTGCAGCCCGACGACTATGCGTTCCACACCATCCACATCACGGTGGACGAAGACCACGGCGGGCACGTCGGCGAGTTCGCCGAGCAGTACCTCGACAGCGATGCCAAGCGCCGCGCCGCCCGTGCCGCCTACTTCACCGGCGCCGAACTGACCAGGCGTTGCTGGGACAACCTCACCGAGTGCACCTGGTAGCCGCTTGGTGTGAGCCGAGGGTTCGTCGCGGCGCGAGATCGGACTCACATCGGGTCGAACTTGGTAGCGCTGTGAGTCAAACGTTCGTTGCGGCGCGAGATCCGACTCACACCGAGCCTCCTCACGCGGTGAGTTGGATGACCGCCGATGACGAGCCGGAGGTTCTGTGCGCCCGTGTCACGGCCGGATCGCCGCTTCCTCATCGGAGCGGGCGATGTCGAACTCCCGGTCCTCCTCACGCATCTCGTCGGATGTCGCCTTGAGCCAGGCGTACTTGCCCGCCACCGAAGCAACAGGATCATGAGGGTCAGACGGCATCGTCGACATTCCACAAGAGCACTGACTCCCCCGCCGAGGACGCACGATTGTTCCACTCAACGAAACACGGCTACCTTCTTGGCGATGGCTGCGCAGCGGGAGTCACCGGAATCGGCGGTTGCCAGGGCGCTGTCGCTGCTGACGGCGTTCACGTTCGCCGAGCCGGTGCTGGGCGTTTCCGAGCTCGGGCGCCGGGTCAAGTTGCCCAAGAGCACCGTGCATCGCCTGCTCGCGATCCTGGTGGCGGAGGGGTTCGTCGAGCGCACTCGTGACGAGCGCTACCGGCTGAGCCTGAAGCTCTACGAGATCGGCCAGGAGGTCGTCAGCAGCCGTGTGCTGCGCCAGGTCGGCCATGTGCCGCTGGAGAAGCTGCACAACGACAGCAACGAGGCCGCCCACCTCGCCGTGTTGTCGGGACCTGATGTCGTCTACCTCGATCGACTCGAGAGCCCGCAGATGATGGGGCTGTTCACCAAGGTGGGCCGGCGTCGGTCCGCGCACGCGACCTCGTCGGGCAAGGTGCTGCTGGCATACGGCTCGCAGGCCGACGTCGACGACGCTGTGGCCGGAGGCCTGCCGCGCCTCGGGCCGCGCACCATCACGACGCGCACACGGTTGAACCAAGCGCTGGCAGAGGTGCGCAAGTTGGGCTACGCGATCAGCACCGATGAAGCCGCGCCGGGGGTCGTGTCGATCGCCGCGCCCATCTACGACCGCCTCGGCTCCTGCGTGGCCGCTGTCTCGGTCGCCGGGCCGCTGATCCGCATGCCGGCCGACCGTCACGACCAGCTGGTGCGACTCGTGGTGCGGACCGCCGCCGATATCTCACGGGCGCTGGTCAGCGACCCGGCCTCGATCCGCTGACGATCGACACACCGTCGAGCGCAGTCGACGGCAGTTGGCACAGCCGGGTGGGCGTGCCGTCGACCAGCGATTCACAGGTGCCGCACAGGCCCGCCTCACAGCCCCGGCGCGGCCGGTCGTACTTGGCGAGGAAGCGGATGGCGAACAACGCCGAGATGTCGGACCACGTGGCGAACTCGAACTGCCGACCGTCGATCTCGAACGAGACCTCGCGTTCGTAGGCCTTGGTCACGACGTGCACAGTACGCGCCGACGCCGTTCGCGACTCTGCGTCGCGTCCCATATGCCGGAACGTCGGCTTGGCAGAGCGAGCGACGGTGCATGAAGATGCACGACGATGAGCATCAGCCCGTCCGACATCAACTACTACGGCGACGAGCTGTACTCGGCACTGGTCGATCTTCGCACCGTGGCGAACCTGCGTGATCGCGTGCCCGGCATTGACATCAACGACGCCTACCGGATCCAGTCGCGCATGGTGCAACGCCGCATCGACGCCGGCGAGACGATCGTGGGCAAGAAGGTCGGGGCGACCAGCGCCGCTGTCATGACCATGCTCGGCCTCGACGAGCCCGACTTCGGCCAGTTGATGAGTGGCATGGTGTACCGCAACGGCGACACCATCCAGCTCGACTCGCTGATCCAACCGCGAGCCGAAGGTGAGATCGCCTTCGTGTTGAAGCACGACCTCACCGGGCCCGGCGTGACGGCGATCGATGTGCTGCGTGCGACCGACTACGTGGTGCCGTGCTTCGAGATCGTCGACTCGCGCATCGACAACTGGGACATCAAGGTTGTCGACACCGTCGCCGACAACGCCTCGTGCGGTGTCTATGTGTTGGGCACCGAGCCGATGGATCCGCTCGAGGTCGATCTGTCGCTGGTCGGCATGACGATCGATGTTCGCCAACCCGGCGAGGCGGAGGGCGAGCTCTTCGCCACTGGCGCCGGGGCAGCAGTCAAGGGCTCGCCGGTGAACTCGCTGATCTGGCTGGCCAACACCCTCGGCGCGTTGGGGATCACCTGCCACGCCGGTGAGGTGATCCTGACCGGATCGTTGTCGATGATGGCCTGGGTCAAGGGCCCGCAGACGATCACCTGCGAATTCGGTGGTCTCGGCAGTTGCAGCGTGACGTTCGAGTAGGGAGCAGTACGTGGCACTTTCCGCATCCGTGATCTCCGAGCTGGCCGACATCGTCGACGCCGCACAGCGCGACGCCGCCGACATCGTCAAGCTCACCGAAACCCACCCCGACATGGACGTCGCCGACGGGTACGCGGTGCAGGCCGAGCTGTGCCGCCGCTGGCAGGCCGATGGCCGCCGCCTGACGGGCTACAAAGGTGGCCTGACATCGAGGGCCAAGATGGTGCAGATGGGT
>JANPOJ010000450.1:0-2111 GCA_031427935.1 Ilumatobacteraceae bacterium
GTCGGTGACATCGTCGCCACGCGCCGCAACGACCGCCACCTGCACACCACCACCGGTGAACCGGTCCGTAACCGCGAACTGTGGACCGTCACCGGCCTCGGCGACGACGACGCGCTGACCGTGTCATCACATCTCGGCAGCGGAGCAGTGACCCTCCCCGTCGACTACACCCGCGAGCATGTTCGGCTGGGGTACGCGGCCACCGAGCATGGCAACCAATCCGACACCGTGACCATCGGGGTCGAACTCGCCACCGCAGCGACCACCCGTCGGGGCCTGTACGTCGCGGTCACCCGCGGGGAACAAGCCAACCTGATCCTGGTCGTCACCGACGACCGCGACCTCGACCACGCCCGCGACATCCTCGAAGGCGTCCTCGCCAGTGACCGCGCCGACATCCCCGCCACCACACAACGCCGCGAGCTGGCCAATATCGACCGAGCCCCACACCGCCACCAGCCGACGTTGCAACCGCGATGTGAGATCCCGGAATGGTTCGAACCACTCAGAACCCGTGTCCGCGACGATCTCGCCGAAGCCCAAGCCAACGCCGCCGCCGACGCCCGACAGATCTCTGAGCTGAAAGCGAACCTGGTCGCCGCGACACGGCGACTCGCTGAAGCCAACCAAGCATGCGAGCCGTACCGACCAGCCCTGTCTGCGGCCTACGCCGCTGTTGAGACCGCACGTGAACACTGGTGGGCGGCGAACAGCCGCGAGCGCCAAGCATCGAAGGGGCGCCATCGTCGAGCTGCGCACCGCGACGTCGAACAAACCAAACAAACCCTCGACGATGCCCTTGCCCAACAGCAACAAGTCGAAGAGATCGCCAAACCCGTCAACACGCGCTGCGACCAAGCTGCCGCTGCCGTACGCAGCCTCGAAATCAGCATCACCCCGACCCAACAACTCATCGCCATCTCCGACCACGCCGGACGAGCAGCCTGGCTACACGACCTCGACCGAGCACTCGACGACTGGCAACACTGGGCCAAGGGCCGCACCGTGCCACAAGCGCGACTCCATCACGCAAGAGCGATCCTCGAAGAACAGAACTCTCGAGAAGACCCCACCTGGGCTGTGCTGGCCGCAGTGCTCCCTGCGCCACCGACAATCAGCACCACCCAACCTGCCATAGCCAGACCACACACACCCGAACGAGACATCGGAATCGGGATCGCCTGACCACGGAACTGCCGGCCGCGACCAATTGTCGATTGCCCTCTGATCCTCGGGTTCCAGGAGGCGATCGGTGGATCGAGGCTAAGGCTCCCTTCGGGCACTGGCGATCAACGTCCTGCTGTTCGGCTCGATCACCAATCACGAGTGACAGCGAGCAATGGCCTTGGTCGATCAACCGCAGTGGTATGCCAACGTCGAATCTTGTTCCGGGCAGGATCCCACCAACCCGCACAAACACACCCTAGACACCGCCGGCAGAATCTACGGACGGAGAAAGCAGAACTTGACCACCGGACCATCCACACGGCGACCAGCAGCTATTGAATAACCACTATGATCGCCAGCGTCTGTTGACACGGGTCGCAACTCCCGATTACGCTAATGTTTTGATCTGAATGTCGTTCTTCTTGTCACCATCTACGTGGCTATGAAACACAACCTTAAGGCTATCCTTGTAAGCTTGGTTGTAACTGTTCCCTTGGTGGCAGGATCTGCCCAAGTCGCTCATGCATCTGCTGGGGATTGCGCGACCGGATACATCTGCGTCTACGCGGCATCACCTCCTGCAAACGGAGCATGGGGCGGGGAGTACGGATTCGTTGCAACGAACCACGTCTGGTCCACGACTCTCAAGTACTCGTCACCATACGGTTATCTTTCTGTTCCAGTCAACGATAGTGCCTGGTGGAATCGTTCTTCATCCTACCGAGCCTGCGTCTACCACGGCGACTTCGGTGCAAGCGGGTCCTACAAGACGTACGATGGAGTGGCTGGAAACTACGTTGAAGGCAACGGGACCTGGAATGACAAGGGACAATCCAACAGGTGGGGTGCAGGCAATGGAGCGTGTTAGAACGTGAAACTGCGTACTCTGACATTCCAGACTGTGCTGTTCGTGGAGCCGCGCGACAGCAGGGCGATGCCGCCGC
>JANPOJ010000451.1:0-22009 GCA_031427935.1 Ilumatobacteraceae bacterium
CTCGCGCACACCTGCGGGTGCCCGCGACCCGACCCGACCAGCATCATGACCAAGCTGTTCGTGCACGGAAATCCGGAGACCACATTCGTGTGGTCCGAACTCGTCCCCGAACTCGAGCGGCGTGGCGTCGACGACATCGTCCTGCTGTCGCCGCCTGGGTTCGGTGCCCCTGTTCCCGAAGGGTTCGGTGGGACCCGGCTCGACCACCGCGACTGGCTCATCGGCCAGATCGAAGCGCTCGACGGCCCTGTCGACCTGGTCGGGCACGACTGGGGAGCGGGGCACGCCTACGCCGTCGCCGCGGCGCGTCCCGATCTGTTGCGGTCGTGGGCTGCTGACTGTGCCGGTCTCGTTCACCCGGACTACGAGTGGCATCGCGCCGCCCGGGTCTGGCAGACCGAGGGCGAAGGCGAGAAGTCGATCGCCCGGATGATCGCACTCGACGGTGGCCAACTCGAAGCGGCGTTCGGCGTGCCGGCCGAGCTGGCGGCAAACATGGCCGACCACCTCGACACCGACATGGGCCGCGCCATCTTGAAGGTGTACCGCTCGGCAGCACAGCCGGCGATGCGTGAGCTCGGTGACCAACTCGCCGCCGCCGATCGACGACCGTCGCTTCTGCTCCATGCGACCGCTGATCCATACGTTCCACCGCACATGGTGTTCGCAGTGGCCGAGCGCATCGGTGCAGAGATCCTGACGCTCGAGGGTCTGGCTCATTGGTGGATGTTCGAGAATCCCGGGCTCGTCGCCGACGGTCTCGTCGCCTTCTGGTCCGCGCGGTAAGACCGCTCGGTGACTAGTTGCGTGGTTCGACGAGCAGTTGTTCGAGCCTGGCAACCGACTCTGTGGAGACGCAGGCGTGCTCGGTGAGCCACCTGGACATCCCGCCGTACGTTCGATCGACGTCGTCGAGGAAATCGCTGATGAACTTCGGATCGACGTCCATCGTGCCGGGTGGAAACCGGAGCACGATGTCGGCGTACGCCGGCCGCCGCTGGAGGTAGGAAATGATGTCGGCAAGAACAGGCTCGGTCTCCATGAAGTCTGCGATCACGGCATCACGCGTCACGCCGACGGCGGACAAGAGGATGGCAGCGACCACCCCGGTTCGATCCTTGCCGGCCGCACAGTGGAACAGGGCGGGAGTTGCTCCCGACGTCAGCTCGGCAATGATCTCGGTGATCGACGGGGCGGACGTCTCGATGTACATCCGATAGATGCGCGGCATGTCGACTCGCCCGTCGGCACCCATCGGGCGCTCGAGGCTGGTCGTTGGTCCTCCTCGAGAGATGGGCAGGTTGATGTACCGAACCGGCGTGTCCAGCAAGGATTGAGCGATCTCGCGATCGTCGGCCGAGCGCAGATCGATGACCGTTCGAAGGCCGATGTCGTCGATCAGCAGACGGACATCTCGCGAGCTGAGCTCCTCGAGCGCGCTGCTGCGGAACAGGACGCCACGCCGGGTGACCCGACCGTCAACGGTCGCCAGGCCGCCGAGGTCGCGGAAGTTCGGTGTGCCCTCGAGTCTCGGCGCCGACATCTCAGCCGGTCGCTACAGGCAGTTGCTCCGCGTCCACATCGATCGGCAGCGCCCGAAGGTGCTCCAGCCAGGATCTGCGCGCATCGACCTGGATCAACGCGATTGATCGTGCCATCTCGGAGTCCCGACGCTCGAGCGCGTCGAGGATGAGCTTCTGGTGAGCGATCGCCACCGCCCGCATGGAGGGATCGGAGTTCAGCCACGCGCGGCGAACGTGCTCGCCCTCGATCTGCAGCGTGTGCAGGATCGAACTGAGCCACTCATTGCCAGTTGCGTCGGCCAGCATCCCTTGAAACTGCCGGTGCAGCCCGGCGATCCGCTCCGAGTCAACTGCGACCTCGAGCTCGTCGATGACCGCCCGCATCGCCTTGAGTTGCTCCACGGTGACCCGCTGGGCGGCGAGTCCGGCAGCAGGTGGTAGCAGCAGGCGACGCACCTCGAGCACCTCGTCGAGTCCACGGGCCTGAACCAACTCGAGGGCGAAGACCATCCCGGACAGCAGGTCGGTGGGCTGAAGGCTCCTGACGTACGTGCCGTCACCCCGACGGACATCCAACACCTTGATCTGGGCGAGCGCTCGCACGGCCTCGCGAAGCGAACCGCGCGACAGACCGAGCTGTTCTGCCAGCTCTTGCTCCGGCGGGAGCCGGTCACCTGGCTCGATTCTGCCGTCCACGATCATCGCTCGGATGCTCTCGATTGCCTGTGTCGTGACGCTCATCGCAAGACCTCCAATGTTTCATATCGCCGGAGACGTTCATTCGGGCTCGATGCGCCGCCGATTCGAGACATGACGAGCACAATACCGGGCCGAGGACGCCCGAGACATAGGATGAATACCCGGTGAGCAGTGACCTGGACGTGATCAAGGCAATCGTCGATGCCTTCGAGCACTCCGACTGGGCCGAGATCGACGTGAGTTCGGGATCGCTCCGCGTCCACCTCTCGACGCAACTACAGACATCCGCCGATTCTGCGCCCGCCATCCGTGCGCAGCCGCGTACTGCCAGCAACGAGCCAGGCGAGGATGCGACCGCCGCCGACTCGGCGGACGTGGGGCCAGCCGAGGCGCCCGTCATTCCACCCGGTGCACACGCCGTTGTCTCACCATCGCCAGGGATCTTCTGGCGGTCGCCACATCCGGGCGCTCCCCCCTTCGCCGACGTGGGCGACGAAGTCCAGTCCGGCAGCACCCTGGGCATCGTCGAGGTGATGAAGCTCATGAACCACATCAGTTCGAGCATCGCGGGAACGGTGGTCGGGGTGTTCGTCGAGAACGGAATGCGCGTCGATCGAGGGGACGCGTTGTTCGCCATACAGCCATCCACCTCGCCATGACAGCGGTCGCCCAGACTTCGACGCTTCGCCGCGTGCTCGTCGCAAACCGAGGGGAAATCGCGGTTCGAATCGTCCGCGCATGTCGCGACGAGGGCGTCGAGGTCGTCGTCGCTGTCAGCGATGCCGATCAGGACTCGCTCGCGGCACGGCTGGCAGACGGCATCGTGCACATCGGCCCAGCCAGCCCGACGCAGAGCTACCTTCGGGTCGGCCAGATCGTGTGCGCCGCTCTGCTCGCTCGGTGCGATGCCGTGCATCCGGGGTACGGCTTCTTGTCCGAGCAGCCGGCGCTCGCCGAGGCGTGTGTCGCCAACGGTCTGGTCTTCGTCGGTCCGGGTGGCGATGTCATCCGCCGCGGCGGCGACAAGGTCGCGGCGCGGGCCGCGGCGCGCCGTGCAGGCGTGCCGGTCGGCGCTGGCTCCGACACGGTCGAGACCGTTCACGCTGCGATCGAGATCGGCGTCGACATCGGCTTTCCGTTGCTGCTGAAAGCGGCCGCCGGCGGGGGCGGCCGAGGGATGGTGCGAGTCGACGATCCGGCCGAGCTCGCCTCGCGGTTCGCCGTGGCTTCGAACGAGGCCCTGTCTGCCTTCGGTGACGGTCGACTGTACGTCGAACGGTTCGTCGAGAACGCCCGGCATGTCGAGGTCCAACTGCTCGCCGACAGCTACGGCAGCATCGTGCATCTCGGCGATCGTGACTGCTCTCTGCAACGTCGATATCAGAAGGTCCTCGAGGAAGCGCCGGCCACGGCCCTGCCTGCAGCGCTCCACCATCGACTGGCCGAAGCCGCGGTCGCTCTCGGGCGCGAACTCGACTACGTCGGCGCTGGAACTGTCGAGTTTCTCGTCGACCTCGATCGCGACGAGTTCGTGTTCCTCGAAGTCAACACTCGCGTTCAAGTCGAGCATCCCGTCACCGAGATGGTGACCGGGGTCGACATCGTCCGCGAGCAACTTCGAATCGCGGCGGGGATGCCACTTTCGTTCACGCAGGACGACGTGGTGATCACCGGTCACTCGATCGAATGCCGGATCAACGCCGAATCCGTCGCGTCGGGCTTCATCCCATCACCTGGCCGCGTCGTGCGCTGGAGCCCTCCCGAGGGACCCGGCATTCGTCTCGACACCCACGTCTTCGCCGGTTACGACGTGTCACCGCACTACGACTCGCTGCTCGCCAAGCTCATCGTCGGTGGCACCGACCGCGACGAGGCGATTCGCAACCTCCGGGCCGCGTTGGCGGCGTTCGAGGTCGACGGCATCGACACCACGATCGAGCTGCATCAGCGCATCGTGGATCACCCGGATTTCCAAGCAGACACCGTCAACACGAAGTGGCTCGAGC
The DNA here is from genome assembly GCA_031427935.1 of Ilumatobacteraceae bacterium. Taxonomy (GTDB): domain Bacteria; phylum Actinomycetota; class Acidimicrobiia; order Acidimicrobiales; family Ilumatobacteraceae; genus JAENVT01. Next base: position 4,229 of record JANPOJ010000451.1, read on the forward strand.
GCGTGCTCCTCGCGGAGCCTGGATCGGCCTCATCGACGACAAGAAAGGACGCGGCCGCCCGTGGCTGAGATCGAGATCATCGACCAGACCCTCCGAGATGGTCAGCAGAGCCTGTGGGGCATGCGGATGAAGGTCGCACACCTCGCTGCGGTCGCGCAAGACATCGACCAGGCCGGATACCGGGTCGTCGACCTCACCGGCAGCTCGATCTTCGAATGCATGATGCGCTACAACCGAGAGGATCCATGGGACGGTCTCGACCTGTGGCGTTCGTGGATGCCCACCTCGCGTCTGCGCTCGGGGTCGCGCAGCAACTGCATCGCCAAGTTCGGGCTGACCCCCGATTCGTTGATGGACCTGTGGATCCGCACGCTGGCCAGACACGGCATCGACAGCTTCTGGATCTACGACTGCCTCTACAACATGGACAAGATGGAGCGTTTGTGTCGCACCGTGGCCGATGCCGGATGCGAGGTGGTGCCGGCGATCATGTACGGCATCAGCCCCGTCCACACCGACGAGTGGTTCGCGGCACGCATCCGTGAGTTCGTGAGTTGGGGGATCACCGACGCGATCTACTTCGAGGACGCGGCCGGCATCCTCAAGCCCGAACGCGCCAAGACCCTCATGCCGGCGCTCGTCGAGGCGGCCGGTGATGTGCCGATCGAGATGCAGTGTCACAACACCGTCGGCCTCGCCGGATACAACTACCTGATCGGTGTCGAGAGCGGTATCCGAATACTGCACACGGCTGCGGGCCCGATGGCGAACGGGCCGTCGCTTCCGTCCACCGAGCAGACGATCGAGAACCTGCGGTGGGAGGGCCACACCACCAGCGTCGATCTCGAGCGCGTCCGACGGGTGAGCGAGCACATGCGCCGCGTCGCGGTGGAAGAAGGGCATCCCATCGGCGTGCCCAACGAGTACAACGTCTTTCCGTACCACCACCAGCTGCCCGGCGGCATGACCGGCACGCTCAAGGCGCAACTCGCGCAATACGACATGTCCGACCGGTTCAACCAGGTGCTCGAGGAGATCGTGCAAGTTCGTGAGGACCTCGGCCATCCGATCTCGGCGACCCCGTTCTCGCAGCTCATGGGGATCCAGGCAGTGCTCAACGTCGTCACCGGCGAGCGATACGGCACGGTGCCCGATGAGGTGCTCGTCTACGTGCTCGGACATTTGGGCGAGCCACCGGCGCCGATCAACCCGGACGTTCTCGACCGCATGCTCTCCACCAGCCGTGGCAAGGAGATCCAGAAGTGGTCGCCGCCGCAACCGACGATCGCGGAGCTCAAGCAGCAGCACGGCGATCGGTCGATGACCGACGAGGAGCTGCTGCGGCGGTACCTCGTTCCGTTGCCCGATGTCGAGGCCACCCGGGCGGCTGGTCCGGCTGCCCGCGAGTTCCACTTCGAAGCAGACGGAGTGCTGACATCGCGGGTGCTCGATCTTCTGCAGACCTCCCGCGCCGGCTTCGCCGAAGTGGAGATCGGTTCAGCGACCGTCACGCTGCGACGATGAACAGGATCTCGGATGTTAAGTTCAACCAGGGGGCCATCACATGACCACGTATGAGTTCGACACGGGCCTGGACCCGAACTTTCCCGTGCTCACCCGGGGCAACGCCGGCGAGATCATGCCCGGCATCGTCTCGCCGCTGTCGGCGACGATGTTCTTCCCGCCGCTCGAGCGGGGATGGCGCCGGTCGTTCACCGAGCTCTGGGACGTGATGGAGTGGCCGACGTGTCCGACGACGTTCGCCCCCATCGTGGGTGGGCGCTTCTACATCAACATCTCGGCGTTCCGGCGCCTGGCTGATCTGACCCCCGGCACCAGCCCGGACGACATCGATCGCACGTTGTTCGCGGCCGGCGGCATCAAGCTCGACCCCTACGAGGTGCCCGACGAGCCGGGCTACGCCGAGCGAGGTCAGCGGATCGCTGCCGCGACTGCAGAATTCTTGGAGCATCCCCCGATCGAGCGGGTCGCTGGCGAGCACGACCAGGCCCAGGCGCGCCGACGAGATGGCCGGGCTCATCGTCAGTCGCGCAGTTCGGCCGAACTGCTGGATCGGATCATCTCGTTGATCCCCTACAACGAGAGCGATTTCGTCACGCTGTTCATCGGTTCCTCGGTCAGCCCGGTGGTGCTCGGTTCGCTGCAGGCGGGACTCGTCGCTGTGTACGGCGACGAGGGCTACGAGCTCGGCCGCCGAGCGGTGATGGGCGGCGGCGGCATCGAGTCTGCTGATGCCGGCAAGGCCGTCGCCTCGCTGGCCAGCCTCGATGACGCCGAGTTCGAGGCTGCGTTCGAGCGGGTGCTCGAGCAGTACGGATTCCGCGGCGTCAACGAATGGGAGGTCGCTTCGCCGTCTTGGGAGATCGAACCGGAGATGCTTCGGCGAGCGATCGATGCGGTGCGCTCCGCGGGCGCGCCCCGCGACCCCGGCAGCATCCGTGAGGCCGTTCTCGAACGCTTCGAAGACGACGGCACTCGAACCACCTTCCCCGAGCTCGACCTGTGGCTCGAGCGCTGCAGGGTGTGGATGGGTATCCGTGAGCGCACCAAGGCCACCTGCGTGCTCACGATCAACGAACAGCGGCTCGACGCGCTCGAGATCGGTCGACGCCTGGTCGCCGAGGGCAAACTCGAGTCAGCGGATCAGATCTACTTCCTCACGCTGGAGGAGCTCACGACGGCTGTGGAGCAGGGCGCCGTCGACGTCAACATCGTGCACTCGCGAAAGGCCGCGCAACACGAGCTGGAGCGGTACCAGGAACCGCTGTTCGCCATCGTCGGTGAGATCCCGCCAGTCGAGGAGTGGCCCTTGGTCAGCCGCGACTCCACCCTCGCCGGCGCCGTCCGCGAAATCATCGGCGCCGCCGGGAGCCCCGGCCACGCCACTGGGCGCGCTCGGGTCGTGCGCAACGCCTACGCCGATGAGCCCCCGCAGCCCGGCGAGGTGCTCGTGGCCCCGATCACCGACCCGGGCTGGATGCCGCTGTTCGTCGGCGCGGTCGCGGTCGTGGCCGAGATGGGCGGCGAGCTGAGCCACACGATGATCGTGGCGCGCGACCTCGGCATCCCCGCCATCGTCGGCGCAGTGGGTGCAACCACGGCGATCAAGACCGGCGATCTGATCGACGTCGACGGATCGACGGGCGTCGTGCGCATCCTCGAGCGGGCATGAGCGCATCGTTCGACTTTGCAGGTCGCACCGTGATCGTCACCGGTGGCGCACGGGGCATCGGGCTGGCCCTCAGTCGATTCTTCGCCGAAGCGGGTGCCACGATCTGCGTGGCAGACGTCAATGAGGCCGCGCTGGCGGAGATCACGACCGGCGTGCTCGCGGACGCGATCCCCGTCGTCGTCGACGTGGCCGATGCGGAATCGGTGGCGGCCTGTGTCGAACACGTGGTCGCACGAACGGGTCGGCTCGACGTCATCGTCAACAACGCAGGCATCCTGCGTGATCGCATGGTGTGGAAGCTCAGCGACGACGACTGGCAGGCCGTGCTCGGCGTGCATCTGACCGGCACCTTCAACATGACGAGGGCGGCGGTGCCGGTGATGCGCGAACAGGCGTACGGTCGGATCGTCAACATCACGTCATACACGGGCCTGCACGGCAACGTCGGCCAGTCGAACTACGCCGCGGCGAAAGCGGGCATCATCGGGTTCACGCGCGCGACGGCCAAGGAGCTCGCCGGGTTCGGGATCACGGTGAACGCGATCTCCCCCAATGCCGAGACCGACATGGTCGCTTCGATCCCGGCGGATCGCCTCGCCGAGCTACGAGCCCAGATCCCGATGCGCCGCTTCTCCGATCCGGCCGAGGTGGCTCCGGCGGTCGGCTTCCTTGCCTCCGAGCAGGCCGGCTACATCACCGGTGTGGTCCTGCCCGTCGACGGCGGACTCTCGATCTGACGGCGGAGCAGTAGTGAGCCACCCAGGTCTGTTCAGGGTGGGTCGAGCAGCGACGCCATACTGAGTCGCTTTCGGTTGCCGAGGCGCTCTATCAGGGCACTCTGCGCTAGTTGCGCGAGCCGGCGTTTCCGTGTGAGCGCACAGACGCTCCGCGGCTTTGTGTTGTCGCGGGACGCTCCGCGGCTTTGTGCTCTCACGCTGATCGAAGAACCAGGCAACGCAGGGCGCGCAGTGGGCCGCCGGCGACCACCTGGGTGCCAGCGGTCTCCGACGGTCCAGCGCTGAACTGCCGATCCGCCCCGCTATCCCCGCTCGGACGAGCGAACCTTTTTCGAAGGTGGTCGCGGCACCACCGTCTCGGAGACGTCTCGGAGACGGTCAGCGTGGGACCACCCGCGTGCAAATGAGCCCCACACCAGGTGTCAGCGGTAATCAAGAGAGGGGCCGCGCCGGGTGTGCGACGAGCACGACTGACGGTCCGGCTGCTGCACCATAGCCCGAGGCCAGTCCTGTGGAGTTCTTGGCGCCGCCTACCCACCTGCCCCGAAACACTCCACAGGGCTCGGTACCACCGCACTCAGGGGTGGTCGAGCGCGGCGGGATGCGGGCCATCCCACCGGTCGAACGTGGTGATCTCGTGTGCCGGGCGACGGGTGACGGGTCCGAAGTTTCCGATCGGGAACCCGACCGGGATGATCGCTTGCGCGGCAGCGTCGTTCGGCAGGCCGAGCACCTCGTGCAGCTCGTCGCGGAAGCGCAGTGCGTACGTGGTGGGCACGGCCCCGAGGCCGGTGGCCCGTGACGCCAACAACAGGTTCTGGATCCCCGGCCAGATGGAGCTGGCGTAGCGATTCGGATCCTGCCCGGGATGATCGAGCACCGCGCAGGCAACGATGATGGCGGGAGCCTCGTGCATGTGCTCCGACTGCCACAACACGGCCTCCCACATCCGACGGCGCTTCTCGACATTGTGATGCGGGAGCGGCTCACCATTCGAAGCCTGCTCCCTGGCGGCTTCCTCACTGGCTCGACGGTTCAGTTCGGCGACCCGTTGCTTCTGCTGGTCGTCACGGACGATGATCCAACGCCCGCGTTGGAAGTTGCGACCCGAGGGCGCCTGGTTGGCGGCATCGACCAGCCGAAGGAGTTGTGCTTCGGGTACCGGATCGGGATGAAGTCTCCGCATCGCCCGGCACGAGTACATGGCCTCGAAGAGCCCGATCGGGTCAGTCATCGGGCTGCATCCGCTCCCAACCATGCCAGCGCCCGAGCGGCGGCGTTGGCGCCGCACATCCCGTGCGCTCCCGCGCCCGGCGGTGTCGACGCGGAGCACAGATACGTACCCGGGATGCCGGTGAAGTACGGGTCGAGCGCGAAACGTGGTCGGAACAGGAGCTGTTTCAGCGAGGACGCACCGCCGATGATGTCGCCACCGACATAATTCGGGTTGTACACCGACATCTCCGTCGTGGAGCGCACCGCCGTGCCGATGATCCGCTCGCGGATCCCAGGTGCGAAACGTTCGATCTGAGCCGTTATGGCCTCTGTTGCATCCCCGGTGTAGGCGTGGGGCACGTGCGCGTACGTCCACAACGGGTGGATGTTGCCGACCGACCGGGTCGGGTCAGCGAGATACTGCTGGCCCACGAGCACGAATGGCCGATCGGGCATGGCCCCCCGCACAACCGCTTCCTCAGTGGCCACGACCTCTTCGAGACTGCCACCGAGATGGACAGTGCCGGCCTGGCGGGCCGCTGGCGCCGTCCAGGGAACACCGTCCTCGATGGCGAAATCGACCTTGAACGCGCCGGGGCCGTGACGGAATCGGCGGTACGAGCGGGCGACGCGATCCGGTAGCCGATCGCCCAGGAGGTCGGCGGCGATCGACGGCGACACGTCCAGCATCAACACGTCGCTCGGCGGGAGATCGGCGATCGAGGTCACACGCACTCCGGTCTCGATCCTGCCCCCGTGGCGTTCGATGTCGGCCGCCAAGGCCGCGGCAATCGCCTGCGAGCCGCCCTCCGCCACCACCCATCCCTTCGCGTGCCCGGCGACGATCAGCATCAGCCCGACCGCGCTGGTCATGGGCCGGTCGAGACGGGAGAAAGCATGCGCGGCCACGCCGGCCCACAGCGCCTTGGCCTCTTCGGTCTTCCACACCCGGGCCAAGGTGGTCGCCGGCAACATCGCGCCGGCACCGAAACGCGCCAACGTCACCGGATGCCGCGGTACACGCAGGACCGGCTGGGACGCGTCGGCGAACAAGGCGTCGAAGTGTGCCGCCATCGGCTCGAACACCCGACGCCACCGCTGGCCGTCGCGTCCGAGGACCTCGGCGGTGCGATCGATCGATCGATAGATCACCCCGGCTGAACCGTCGTCCAGCGGATGGGCACAGTCCACCTCGGGTTGCAGCCAGGTGAGCCCGCGGGACGCCAGGTTCAGTCCGGCCAAGAACGGCGATCCTGCGGCGAGCGGATGGACTGCGGAGCAATGATCATGCACCAACCCGGCGACGATCATCTCCGAGCTGCGGGTCCCACCGCCGATCGTGTCGCTTGCCTCGAGCACGGTCACGTCGAGGCCGGCGCGGGCCAGCCGCGCCGCGGCAGCGAGCCCATTCGGCCCACTGCCGACGACGATCGCCGAGCTCACGATGTCACCGGATGCGTGGGCCTCAACTCACACTCTGCCGCCGCTACCGGGATGCGGTACGCCGGGAGCCACATAGCCGGGGAGCGTCCAGGTGACCGTGTGCGGGATCGGGCCGTTGGGGAGCCACGGCTGCTCGTTGAAGGCATCGTCGTTGTGATACCACCCCTTCTCGACCGTGCCGAGCGCGGCGTCGATCACCCGGTACTGCACCTTCTTGCTGAAGGCCGGCTGCGACTCGGTGAACGCGACCACGACATCACCCGGTTCGTAGTGGCAGCGCTGCTGCAGCGCCTCGATCAGTCGCTCGTCAAGGCAATGGCCGTCGCCGAAGTTCCAACCGGTGAGGACGTTGCTGACGAACTCGCCCTCGCGCTGCACCCGATCGTCGAGTCCGGGGGTGTGGCGCATCAGGGCCGAGATGTGCATGCGTCCCATGGGGTGCATCATCCGGAACGCCACCGCCTTCTGGATGAAGATCTCCGAGATCTCCTTGCCGAACAGCGGCTCGATCTGGTCGATCTGGTTGTCGGCGGCCTTCACGATCCGCTCGTTGATCCGGTCCTCCATCGACTTGTTGCGGAACGAGAACGTGGCCGACGCCCAGTTGCCGGCGTATTGCTTCATCCCGACCAGGAACGAGACGTACTGCGGCCGCAGTGCGCCGAGGATGATCGGCGCGAGGGCAACGCACACCACGATCACCAGCAGGTACGGCGTCATGTCGCCGACCCCGTACCCGTCACCGGCGGGGAAGTTGGCGAACAGGAACGCGACGACGAACATGAAGAACACGTTCCACTCCAACGGCACCGCCAACGGAATCGTGGAGATGATGAACGTATGGAGCATCCAGATCGAGATGATGGCGATCCAGGTCAGCCACGGCCACGGTGAGAACAACAGCACGAGCGGCATCACCAACTCGCAGGTCGTGCCACCGATGTGGGCCACGGCGTGCGTGATCTTCGATGGCCGGAGGTCGTTCGGGTAATCCCTGACCGTCGCCTTCCGGATACGTTGGGACACCATCCAGGGCGTGTTCTGCACCATGATCGCCACTGTCGAGGAGAAGCCGTGCTGCAGCTTCGAGAAGCCGGCACCCATCCAGATCACCACGATGGCGATCTTGGCGCCGATGATCATGTCATGGAAGTTGTGGAACAGCCCGAAGTACAACATCGTCGGCACGTACTGCTCGGAGCGGGCCGACAGGAACACCACCTTGTCGCGAAGCCCCATCAACAAGATCAGGCAGCAGTAGGTCACCAGCGCCCACCGCGGCATGACGCCGGCCGATCCCTCGGGCAGCCCGGCGACGTGCTGGCCGGACAGGAACATCATCATGATCAACCAGAACACGATGAGCTTGTACAGGCCGGAGTCCCACGGCGTGCGCCGGTTGCCTTTGGTGAACGGGACGTGATTCGGGTACGGCGGAACCCGCAGCGTGTCGTTCTGCCACCAGTACAGGATCCCCCCGATCGGCGGATCGAAGTGGAACGCCAGCGGGCCGCAGGTCGCGGCCAGCCCGACGATCTCCAACAGGATCGTCCAGACCATCAGCTTCTGGTACAGGATCGGCTGGTCCCACCAACCGGCGATGTTGTTGAACTCCAGCCCGCGGGTGAACGCGCCCGCGAAGATCAGCCCGAACAATGCGTAGTAGAAGATCTTCCACACATAGAAGATGACCGTTTGCTTCGGAGTGCCGAAGCCGTACTTCACCCAGTGGAGCTGCAGCATCTTCATCCGTTCGAAGAACGGCATCGTGGCGAACTCGTCGAGGGCGACGGGCGGGAGCTCTGCGGTGCGGTAACCCATGTCAGTTACCTCCTCGCCCGCTGCGACCAGTCGCGCCGCTGCTGTTCGGCGTCGAAGTAGTACTCATCATCCTCTTCCCTCCTGGTGGAGACGATCTTCCCCGTGAGACGTTGCAGCTCGCGCTCGCGCACCCGCTGGCGCCTCCACTGCTTCTTCTTGTTCTTCCGGCGTAGCCGCTCGAGGTGGTCCTCCTCGGTCTCGGAGGTACCGCGCATGTAGGCGTCCTCGATCTCGTCGAGGCGTTTGATTGCCTCGGCGGCGGGAAGTTCGAGCAGGATCTGGCCGCGCGCCATCAGGTACATCCGATCGGCGTACTTCAACGCCTTGTGGGCATGCTGTTCGACGATCAACGCCCCCGTGCCATGCTCATCGGCCGCAGTCCGGACCGCGCCGAGCAGCCGGTCGACGATCTTCGGCGCCAAACCGAGCGACAGCTCGTCGGCGAGCAGGATCGACGGATTGCGGCTGAGTGCTCGGGCGAGGGCCAGCATCTGTTGCTCGCCGCCCGAGAGCATCCCGCCTCGGACCGAGAGTCGCAGTAGCAGCTCCGGGAACAGCGCCAACGCGCGGTCGACCGAACCCCCGCCGATGCGCAGGTTGTCGCGGGCCGACATCTTGGTGAACACCAGTCGCTCCTCGGTGACCAGGCCGATGCCACCGTCGCGGACCCGTTGATACATCGGCGTGAAGGTCGGCACGTTGTTGAACATGACGATGCCGTCGACCGGCACCAGCTCGCCGGCGATCGTCAGCAAGGTCGTCGTCTTGCCGGCACCATTGGGCCCGAGCAGGCAGACCACTTCGCCGGGCTGGACCGTGAGGTTGACCGCTCGTACGACCTCGCGACCCAGATAACCGGCTTTGAGGTTGCGGGTTTCCAGCAACGGTGTCATGACGCACCACCGACAACCGACGCCGGCTCGGCGTCGAACTCGGCGTCGCTGTCGTCGCCGAGGTAGGCGGCGACCACCGCCGGGTCGGAGCGGATCTGCTCGGGCGACCCCGACGCGATCAAGTTCCCGAAGTCGAGCACCATCACCTGATCACAGACCCCCATCACGAAGTTCATGTCGTGCTCGACGACCAGGATCGCCATGCCCCACTCTTCGGCCAAGCGGCGGACCACCCGGGCCAGTTCGGTGCTCTCGGTCGAGCTCAGACCGGCGGCCGGCTCATCGAGCAGCAGCACGCTCGGACTCATCGCAACCGCCCGGGCGATCGCCAGCAGCCGTCGCTTCCCGTAGGAAAGGTCCCTCACATCGCGATGCAGGTCTTGGTCGAGTTGGAATTCCAGGACGGCCCGCACCACTTCGGGCGGGAGCGGTGGATTGATCGGCCAGATCAGATCGAGCGCGTACGAGCGGAGGTCCTGCGGGTCGGCGGCCACGCTGAGGTTCTCGAAGACCGTCGAGTCCTCGAACAACTCGAGCGACTGGAACGAACGGGCCACGCCGGACCTGGCGCGCTTCATTGCCGGCGCCTTCGACAGGTCGAGGTCGTCGAGCAGCACCCGGCCCTCGGCCCGCGCGAATCCACTGATGGCGTCGATCAGCGACGTCTTGCCGGCGCCGTTCGGCCCGATCAGGCCGGTGACCGTGCCAGGGTCGAGCCGGTAGCTCACATTGTTGACGGCAGTCACTACTCCGTAGCGCACCGTCAAGCCTTCCAGGATGAGCGTACGCGGTGGTACCCGCTCGTGGTGTTCGGCGGCGTACCGCGGATCGGCGACGTCGGCGAGCTCGATGATGTACGGCCGACCCCACTTCTTGGCCCTCTTGAGCAATTTGAACACCTTGGCCCACTCGGCGGCCACGCCGTCCTTGTACGTCAACACGGTGAGCAGGATCGCAATACCGCTGATCAGCTGGATCCACCGTCCGACGCCCGGCCACGTCGACTCGAGGATCTCCTGGTTGAGCCCGGCGGTGGCCATCGTGCCACCGACGAACGCACCCAGCAGGTAGCCGACGCCTCCGACGATTGCCAGGCCGACGTAGGTGATCGAGGTGAAGTTGGTGAACGACTGGTAGCTGATGGAGCTGAGCCGGAACGCGATGACGATGCCGCCCAATGCAGCGATTGCGGACGCCAGTGCGAATGCGAAGAGCTTGGCCTTGATCACGTCGATCCCCAGCGCCGCCGCCGCCCGTTCGTTGGTGCGGACGGCGATCAGCCGGCGGCCGCTGCGGCCGCGTCGTACGTTGGCGATCACCACGACCGCCAACATCGCCATCGCCAATACGAAGATCCCGTAGCGGGCCGGGTGATTGATCGATCCGATGTCGAAGCCGAAGATCTCGGGGTTGCCGACCTGGGTGCCCTGGACGCCACCGGTGTAGCTGCGGTTCCTGAACAGCATCAGCTCGATGGTGGTTCCCAGGCCGAGTGTGACGATCGCCAGGTTGATCCCCCTGGTCCGCACCGCCGGAAGACCGAAGATGATTCCGAGCGGCACCGCGGCGGCGACGCCTGCCACCAGCCCGAGGAGGAACGGGATGTGGAACACAGCGACCAGCCGTCCAGCGACGAACGCGCCGAATCCCGCTATCGAGTACTGGGCGAGGGAGAGCTGACCGGTGTACCCGGTGAGCACCACGATGGACAGCAGGACGATGGCAACCCCCCACGACACAGTCAGGGCATCGATCCACTTCGGTTCCTTGGTCAGCATCAGAAAGACGATGCTGCCGAAGCCGAACAACGTCCAGTCCCACGACATTCGACCGTTGCCGACCATCGGCAGTTGTTGGAGGTAGTAGTCGCGCAGTGGCAGCGACCGCCCGCGGAACACGAGGACCACGATGATGACGAGGAACGGGAGCGATGGTGCGAGGCCTTGCTGGTCGGCAAACCGACCGACCAGCGCCTGGCCGATGCCGAGTGCGAACCCTGCAGCCGTGGCGATCGGAAATGACCGGAAGTCACCGACCAATGCGGCCGCGAGCGCGGCCAGGATCAGCGCTGTCATTGCAGTGACCTGCAGGGTGATGATGGGCACGACCAGGATCCCGGCGACAGCAGCGATCGCCGAGCCCAATGCCCAGTTCATCACTGCGATCTTGTTGGGAGACACCCCGATTGCGGCGGCGGAACGCTCGCTCTCCGATACCGCCTCGGTGGCGAGGCCGAACTGACTCGATCGGTAGAGCAGCCAGAGACCACACGCCGACGCGCTCCCGATGCCGAGCAGGATCAGGCGATCGACCGTGATCCCGACGTCACCCCACAGCGTCACCCGATGCGTGGGCAGCCAGCTTTCGACCTGATGAGGATTGGAGCCGTACCGGATGATGACTCCTGCCTGGATCGTGACCAGCACACCGAGCGTGGCGATCACCCGGACCAGCGAACTGGCCCGGCGCAATGGCCTCATGATCACCCAATGGGTGAGCGCTCCGAGAAACGCCGACCAGGCGACCCCGACGATCGCCGAAGCAAGAAACGGCCAGCCGTGCTGGATCTGCAGATCCCACTGCATGTACACGCCGGCGATCGCCGTGGCGCCGAGTGAGAAGTTCAAGACGCCGGTGCCTCGGTAGATCACGATGAGCCCTTGGGACGCGAAGGCGTAGAGGGCGCCGACGCCGAGGCCCAACAGCGCGAACCTGATGACTTCGTTCATCTTCCCCCTCTCGGTCGTCCCACTCTGCGTAGCGAAACATCAGAGCGGTCGGCGCGCTCCGGATGGTACTACCTGCGCGAAACACCGCAAGAGTCCATGCATCGGGTGGCGAACATCCAACCTCTGCGGTCCTAGGAGACCGCTCGATCGATGTTGTTCCAGTACCGAGCCCGCACCGACTTCTTGTCCAGTTTGCCGACGGGGGTCAGCGGCAGCACCTCGACGTAGTCGATCGACTTCGGTGACTGTTGCGAACCCTTCGCGTCCTTCACCAACTGTTGCAGCTCTCGAGTGAGGTCGTCCGAGGGCTCGTGATCGGGCCGGAGCACGACGACAGCCTTCACCGCTTCGCCCCACTTGTCGTCGGGCACGCCGATGACCATGACCATGCTCACTGCGGGGTGCGCGCTGATAACATCCTCAACCTCGCGGGGAAAGACGTTGAAGCCGCCGGTGATCACCATGTCCTTGGTTCGGTCGACGATGTACAGGTAGCCGTCGTCGTCGAAGCGGCCGACGTCGCCGGTGTGCAACCAGTCGCCCGACAACGCTTCGGCGGTCTCATCGGGGAGGTCTTTGTAGCCAGTCATCACCAGTGGACCCCTGGTGCAGATCTCGCCTGACGCTCCCGGCGCCACGGGCTGGTCGTTCGAGTCCAGTAAGGCGACGTGCATCCACGGCACCGGACGGCCGCACGAGGCAAGGCGGTCGGGGCGGGCGAGATCGTGTTCGCCCTTCTTCAGGTGGCTGATGACCATCGGCGCCTCGGTCTGCCCGAAGAACTGGAAGAAGATCGGACCCCAATGCTCGATCGCTTGGGCGAGCTTGGCCGGGCTCATCGGCGACGCCCCGTAGAAGATGGTCTCCATCGACGACATGTCGGCCGTCTCGTACCGTGGATGCCCCTGCAATGCGTACAACATGACGGGGACGATCAGCGTCGACGTGATCCGATGTTCGGCGACGAGGTCGAAGAAGCCGTCGGGTTCGAACGACTCCATCACATAGAACGCTCCGCCCGACAGCAGCACGGGTGCAACGAGAGACAGCGCGGCATGAGACAGCGGCGTCGCGATCGCGATCCGCAGGTCGTCGGGGAACTCCCACTCGGCCATCTGGATCCACGTCATCGCCTGCCACACGCGGTGGGTCATGAGCACACCCTTGGGCCGTCCCGTTGTGCCGCCGGTGTAGACGACGGTGCACAGGTCATCCAGTCCCAGGTCGGGGGCTACGAGCGGCTGGGGCTCGAACTGGTCGGCGAGGGCGAGGAAGTCGTCGCCGACGTCGTTGGGCCCAAAGCCGAGCAAGGTGAGATCCGGATACTGCGCCTTGAGCTCGCGAGCGCGCTCGGTGAAGTTGTCGACGTCGAAGACGAGGCACTCGATCTCGGCATCGCCGATCACGTACGCGTGATCGGCGAGTGAGGCCATCGGGTGGAGCGGCGTGAGCACACACCCGTTGACGAGCGACGCCGTCACGTTCGTGAGGACCTCCGGACGGTTCTTCGACAGCACGGCGAGTCGGGTCCCGCGCGTCACGCCGCGCGCCCGCTGGGCCTGGATCAGCTGGCTGGTCCGTCGCCGGACCTCGGCGTAGGTCGCGACGCGCCCGGCGAGATAGATGCATGGCGCGTCGTCGTGGGCGGCGAGGCTCTGCACAATGAGATGAGGGAGCAGCGGCTGTTCGTTGAGCGGCGAGGTCACCCGTGGCAGAGTAGTTCGCAGACCGTGTGTGCGACACCGGAGCGAGGAGATCGATCGTGGTAGAGAGATTCGAAGTTCACCGACTGATCCCGGCCAGTCCCGACGCGATCTTCAAGGTGCTCTGCGACCCCGCCGGGCAGGTCGCGATCGACAGCACGGGGATGCTGATGTCGAGCACCGGCGAACCCGTGGCCGCCGTCGGGGACTCCTTCGTGATTCACATGGATCGCGAGGCACTCAGCGACGTGCCGCTCGAGCTGTACGACGTGACCGTGAGCATCACCGACTTCGAAGCCGACAGACACATCGAATGGACGATTCTCTCCGGATTCCTCAAGCCACAGATCGGACACGTCTACGGATACCGGCTCGCGCCCTGCGACGGTGGCACATCTGTCACCTCGTACTACGACTGGTCACGGATCGACCCCGTGTGGAAGGAGCGAGGGATCTTCCCGATCTTGTCCGAGATCAACCTGCGCGCGACGCTCGGAATTCTCGCCCGTACCGTCGCTCCGGGCATTCCGCGCCCGATCCGCACGGCTCAGCCGCTGGGTTAAGTAACGTCGCGGACGAGTGAGAACCTGCGCCTGTACACGACGGTCATGTTCGGTCTCGCTCACCTCAGACAGGCAAGTCACGAGATTTCCGGTCACGCCGGATATCTCGTGACTTGGCCCGCTCGACAGCGACCGCCGCAGCACCTCATCGTTGAACGTCGCACTCCTTCGGGTCGATGACACCCAGGTTCTTGACGACTTCGAACGTGCCGCCTTTCGACTGGGCGATGTACATGTTCATGCGCACGTGGTGTTGCCCGGGCACCATCTCGGCAGGACCACCCGGACCCTGGGCGATGCTGGCGTGGTCCAACGCCTTCACGACATCGTCCTGTTGCAGCGAACAGGCCTCGTTGACGGCCGCCTCCCACAGCTTCAGGCCCCGGTACATGCCCGAGCACGCACTGCCGGCCGTGAACATGGCACTGCCGGGAAAGCGCTCGTCGTACTTGGCGAGCAGTGCCGAGCTGAACGGATCGCCGACGGCTCGGTAGAAGTCCAGACATCCGTACAGGCCCTCGACATGCTCGGCCGGCACGAGGTTCAAGAAGTTCTCGTCGAAGTACGTGCAGACGATCTGGCCTCCCCGCTTCGTGAATCCGGCGTCGAACAGTCGCTCGAGGAACGGCGTCAGCCCCGGAGGAACGATGGTGTTGAACACCACATCGGCACCAGACGCCATGATGTCGTCGACCACGACGTCGTAGTCCATGTGGTCCATCGGGAAGTACTCCTCGCCGACCACCGAACCGCCTTCAGCCGCGACCACCTCACGAACCTTCTTGTTCATCGTGTGCGGCCAGATGTAGTCGGCAGACGGCATGTAGAACGTCTTGGCGCCGGTGTGTCGCATCAACCAGGGAAAAAGCGGCTCGACCTGCTGGGCAGGCACAGGACCGGTGCAGAAGATCAGCGGGTGGCACTCCTGGCCCTCGTATTGCTCGGGATAGATGTAGAGCGTGTTGCCTTGGTCGACCGCCGGGCGCTTGATGGCCTGTCGCGTCGAGCTGTAGATGCCGCCGAGGATGACGTCGACGTGCTCCTGTTCGACGAGCTTGACGGCAGCGGCTTCCGCTGCACTGTCTTCGGTCGCGCTGTCCTCGATGAACAACTCGATCGGATGGCCGAGAAGGCCGCCCTCGGCGTTGATCTCATCGATCACCATGTTGGCGACGTTCGCATTCGCGACACCCATGAACGAAAGTGGCCCGGTTTGATCGGTGATGATGCCGACTCGAGCCGGTCGGCCCGTTGACGCGGTCATGCCCGGTACGTTCCGGCCAGCTGTGCCGCTTGGGGCTTGCCGACGTGGCCGGCTTCCTTGAGGATCGGCGGTACGTCGGGATCGGACACGAAGCTCAGCCATCCCTGCTCGTCCCAGTCGAAGAGCGCCCACACGCGATCTTCCTCGGTTGGATCGCGGAAGACCGTCGAACCCTTGGATCCGTGCTCTGCTCGCTTCACCGCGCCCTTGGAGGCGAAGACCTCCAGGAATCGATCGACATCTTCCACCTTCGTCGTTGCCAGAATCATTGCTGTTCTCCATTCGTGACGTGATCGCCAGCCGGGTTGGTTGGCGTACGTTCGATGGTGCACCCAAACAGAGCGCAGCACATGAGGAGACCTCCTCATTTCCACCGAGAATCGCGAGCGACCCGCCGGCGCCGGGGGCTCAGCCTGTAACGATGCCGCTGACGAGTTCGTGTTCGATGGCCCAGCGGGTCGCAGCGGCGCGGTTGGTGACGGCGATCTTCGTGTAGATGTGCTGGATGTGGTTGTCCGCGGTCTTGGATGAGATGAACAGCTGCGTGGCGACGTCGCGCGTCGTCTTCCCCTCGGCGATCAGTCGCAGCACATCGACTTCTCGACGAGTCAGGCCGGCGGGGCTCGCATGGTGTGCCTGCCGGATGAGCGCCCGGCGAGCGAGCTCGATCTGCTCTCGCGCGTAGACCGCGGCATCGTTGAGATCCAGCTCTGCGCCGGCGGTCGTGAACTGCCTCGATCTCTCTTCGCCCAACATCTCGGTGAGACGCACGCCGAGGTCGACGAGCTCGGGGACATGGTGGAAGCTCGCCGGCTCGCGGGAGATCGCACCGAGCAACGTCGCCGCGGCATCGAGGCGGCCGATGCGTTCGAAGAGCGCTGGCACGCTGGCCAATGTGATGATGAGCTGCGCCACGCTGCCCGCCTGCTGGAACGACTCGATCGCCGGACCGAACAGTGCCAGCGCAGCGTCGGGCTCGCCCTCGGAGGTGTGCAGACGCGCCGCATCGCGTCCGATGAAGCCTTCGAAGAACTTGACCCGGTGCTCTCGGACGACTCCGACGCCTTCGTCCCAGGCCAGCAGTGCTCGTGCCGCGTCGACCTTGGAGAAGGCCAGTCCGACGATCCACAGCGTGTAGGCGATCCAGTAGGGGTTGCCGAGCTCTCGGGCCGCGGCGGCCGCCAAGTCAGTCAATTCGAGCGCGTCGTCGACCCGACCGGCCGCCTGCAGACCGTCGAGGTATGCGGCGATCCCGTATGCCTGCGATGCCGCCCCCGGGAGCGCCGCCACCGTGTCGGTCAGCTCTACGTAGCGATCGAGGTGGCCGCAGTAGACCTCACCGAGCGCCTCGATGAAGGTGGCGTATCCGGGTGCGCAGGATTCGTAACGGGACTGGGTCTCCAGTTCGGTCGCGCGGTGCGCATTGGCCGCAGCGGCCTCGGCGCGTCCGACGAAGCATGCGTAGCCTGCCGCCGCGTAGAGGCGTGGAAGACGGCGCACGGCGGCGTCGGTCGCTGCCGGCAGCAGCTCCTCGGCCCACGCCACCGTCTCGAACAGTTGCACCGAGAAGCCCATCAACGCAGCATGCGCAGCGACATCTGTCGCCACCTCCAACTCGCCCCGCTCCGCGCTCCAGCGAAACGCCGAGCGAAGGTTGTCGAGCTCGATCTCCACCCAGTCGACGGCGTCGCGCCATCCGGGCCCGTTCCAGTGCTCATAACGAGCCGATGCTTCTTGCCCGAAGTGAGCCGCGTGCTGATCACGCAATCGTTCGAGCCCACCGGTGGCCGACAGCTGTTGTTCGGCGAACTGCCTGATGGTCTCGTACATGCCGTACCTCGTGTTGGTAGCGGCATGGTTGACGACTACGAGTGACTTGCGGACCAATGAGTCGAGCCGCTGGAGCACGTCGACGTCGTCGGCATCTTCGACGACCGAGGAGATGCCGGACAGGTCGAACCCGCCGGAGAAGACCGACGCGTTGCGCAGCAACTCGCGCTCGTCATCGCTCAACAGATCGAAGGACCAACCCACCGCAAGTTGCAGCGTCTGCTGGCGCTCCGGCCCAAGTTCCGATCCCCTCAGCAGTCGGAAGCGATCCTCGAGTCGATCCCTGACCTCGACCGCACTCATGGTAGCCATCCGAGCCGCGGCCAGCTCGATCCCCAGGGGGAGCCCATCGAGGGTCTCGCAGATCTCGGTCACTGCGGCGGCGCTCTG
>JANPOJ010000452.1:0-2656 GCA_031427935.1 Ilumatobacteraceae bacterium
ACGATTCCCGATGACTTCGCCACGAACGACGACCCTGTCGAGCTTCCCGAGATCGCCGATGGCATCTCGCTGGGTCTGTACGACACCACGGGCAGGCTGATCTCGGGCGTCGGACCTCCTCACGCTGATGCGACGACCACCCGGGCCCTCGGCAACCGGGTGGCCGACACCGATGCTTCGGGCCTTCGCATCGTTGCAGTCCCGGTCGCGGCCGACGAGCAGGTCGTCGGCGCCATACGCGCTCAGCAATCGACATCGGCCAGCGATGCCCGTTCTCGCCGCATCGTTGTGCTGCTCGGCCTCCTCGCGGCCGGCGTTATTGCCGTGGGCGCGGCGATCGGCTATGTCGTCGCCAGCCGCCTGGCCCGACCGGTTCGGCGACTGCGTGATGGGGCCGTGCAACTCGGAGACGGTGACTTCACGATCGACATCCCGCGTAGCAGCGTTCCCGAGCTCGACCAAGCTGCGCTGGCAGTGACCAACACAGCGCGCCGGCTCGGCGAGCTCGTCACCAGAGAACGATCCTTCAGCGCAGACGCGTCGCACCAACTCAGAACACCGATTGCCGGGCTACGGGCTGCCATCGAAACCGAGCTGGAGTTTCCAAGACCGGACCACACCGAGGTGCTTCACGAGGCACTTGGCGACATCGACCGCCTGGAACGAACCATCTCCGAACTCCTGGCGATTGCGCGGACGTCGTCGGGGGCCGCGGGGCCGACTTCACTCGCCGAACTGCTCACCGAGGTCGGCGCAGAGTGGCGGGGACAACTTGCCGCCAACGGTCGACCACTCACCATCATCGACCCGTACGACTGCCCGCTCGTCCATGGCAATCGGGCCATCTTGCGACAGGCGCTCGACGTGCTCGTGGACAATGCGCTCAAACACGGAGCAGGTGAGGTTCTCATCGACCATCACACAGAATCCGAGACGCTCACGATCTCGATCTCCGACGAAGGACCGGGGTTCACGGACTCGCCGACCGACGACCTTCACGGTCTCGGCCTGCCGTTGGCTCGTCGACTCGTCGCCTCGATGCCAGGCCGGCTGATCATCGCTCGCGCCGACGCACACCCACGAGTGGACATCGTGCTGCAGCGGGCTGTTCCTGCGACGGCAGCCCCCACGGCACCTGAGACTCGCTGAGTCATTGTGATCGGGGCGCCACCCTCCTCTCACCGCGCCTGATGAGCTGGCAAGCGTGGCGCCCAGATCGGTCATTCCCCCGGCGATGGCACGGACCATGGGTGCGGGTGGTGCAGGTGGGTGCGTTCGTGGATCAGGTTGACATCCAGCAACAGCTCGCGGTCGGCGAGGATCTCGCCGGGCCTACCTGAACCGACGAAACGGTGATCCTCACTGAACACCACGCACCGATCGGCGAGGTGATCGATGGTCTCGAGATCGTGTGTGGCCATCACGATCGTCCTGCCGGCGTTGTGGAGCTCGACGATCAGTTCGATCAGCCACTGTTGGGTGCGCGGGTCGAGCGCCGCAGTCGGCTCGTCGAACAGCAGCACCTCCGGGTTCATGATCAGCACCGATGCAATCGCCACGCGCTTCTTCTGCCCGCCCGACAGTTGATATGGCGCCCGATCAGCGAGGTCGGTGATGTCGAGCATCGTCAGCGTGTCGTGCACTCGCTGTTCGACCTCGTCGGCGGCCAGACCGAGGTTGAGCGGACCGAACGCAAGCTCGTCGCGCACGGTCGACGAGAAGACCTGTGCATCGGAGTTCTGGAAGATGAAGCCGACACGGGTGCGAAAGCCACGATTGAACTGCTCGTCCTCCAAGGCATCTTCAGTGACCTCCGAGCCGAACGCAGTGAAGGTGCCTGTATCGGGAAACAGCAGCCCGGCCAAGACCTTGAGCAGTGTCGACTTACCGCAGCCGTTCGCACCCAACAAGGCGACGCGCTCACCGCGATGTACTGATAGCGACACGTCGTTCAACGCCGCAAAGCGGTCGAGATACGCATACGACACGCCATCGATCGCCAAGATCGGCTCAGCCACCGATGGCACGATCGACCCCCAGCAGCGTCACGATCGCGACGGCGCACGCGAGGACCCATACGACGTCGGTGGCGTTGATCCCACGCGGCGCCAATGTGCGCGGCTGACCCCTGTAACCACGCGCAACCATCGCTTGGTGGACTTCCTCCGACATGGCATGAGCCTTGCCGAACAGGGTGCCCGCCGTTGCCGAGACGAACGCCCTGCCCGATGCCACCGACCGATCGACGTTCACCGTTCGGGCCTTGCGCGCCTCGTACATGTCGGTGACCGAGCCGAGCAGGTGGAACACGTAGCGATAGGCCATCCCCAGCACGAGGATGAACATGCGTGGCACGAACATCGCCCGCAGTGCCGCGAGCAGGCGCATCCACGTCGTGGTGAGGGCAAGCAGCACGACAAACGAGATCGACGTGGCGACCCGGGTGACGATCAAACCTGCCGAACGCAGCCCTTGGCTGGTGAGCCCGACGCGGTGACCGAACCAATGCCCCATCGGCACGACGATGTGGCCCGGCGTGATGAAGCTGAACATCGCCGGCAGCACCACGATGCCGGTGAAGATCGGGACGAAGAGCCAGACCCGCTTGATGAAGTACGGCACCGAGATCCGCGACGCCACGGCGAGCACGACTGCC
>JANPOJ010000453.1:0-5844 GCA_031427935.1 Ilumatobacteraceae bacterium
GTTCCCGAAGAACACGGTGTTGATGTAGCGCTCGAGGATCGCGTCCTTGCTCATCTTCTTCTCGAGCATCGTGGCGTAGTGCGCCTGCAGTCCCTTGTAGCGGCCGTCGCGTGGCAGGCCGGCCAAGAACTCGTTCTTCACCACCTGCTGGCTGATGGTGCTGGCACCTTGCCGTGGTGCATCACTGGAGAAGTTCGACAGCAGGGCGCGGGCGAAGCCACGGAGGTTGACGCCATGGTGCAAGTAGAACTGCTCGTCCTCGACCGCCAAGAACGCGTTCAGCACCGGTGCCGGCACTTGGGCGAGCGTGATCGGCTGGCTGTTCTCGCGTTCGAACACGGCGATCACGTTGCCCACCACGTCGTAGACGTAGCTGCGTTGCGACAGCGACTGGAACTCGGGCAGGGCCACCGGTAGCTGGTCGTGCGCATTGGCCACTCGCCACAAACGCGGCCCGACACCGACCACGACCGCAGTGGTCAGTAGGGCTCCGGCGACGATGATGGCCACGACACGGAGAAGCCAGGCAATGAGACGCACGCAACTCGCAGGCTAGTTGCATGCTGTTGTCGGTGATCGGCACCCGGTAGCTTCACGCGCATGACGTCGAAGCATCCGTTCCGGTTCGGGGTGCAAGCATCCGGGGCAGCCGACGCAGCCGAGTGGACTGCATTGGCCAGCAAGGCCGAGGCCCTCGGCTACAGCACCCTGACCATGCCCGATCATTTCGGTGACCAGTTGGCCCCGGTCCCGGCACTGATGGCCGCCGCCGCCGTCACCACCACACTTCGCGTCGGCGCATTGGTGTGGGACAACGACTACAAGCATCCGGTCGTGTTGGCCAAGGAACTGGCAACCATCGACGTGCTGTCAGGCGGGCGCCTCGAGATCGGGATCGGCGCCGGCTGGATGGCAAGCGACTACGAACAGTCGGGCATCCCCTTCGACTCCAACAAGGTGCGCGTCGACCGGTTCGAGGAAGGTCTGGCCGTGATCAAGGGGGCGATGTCGGGCCAGCCGTTCTCGTTCTCCGGCCAGCACTACACGCTCGCCGATTTCGTCGGCACACCACTGCCCATTCAGGCGCCGTGCCCCCCGCTGCTGATCGGCGGCGGAGGCAAGCGGGTGTTGTCGATCGCGGGCCGCGAGGCCGACATCATCGGCATCAACGGCACCCTCGCGGCCGGTGTGATCGGACCGGAGGCGATCGCCTCGATGACTGCCGAGGCCGTCGACACCAAGATCGCCATCGTTCACGCCGCGGCGGGTCACCGCATCGACGACATCGAGCTCAACATCCGCGCCTTCATGGTCCGCGTCACCGACGATCGCCAAGCGGCCATCCAGCAAGTCGCCGACTTCGTGCAGGTCGACCCGGCGCTCGTTATCGAGTCACCCTTCGCGTTGGTCGGCACGCCGGACGAGATGGTCGACGATCTCCTACGCCGCCGCCAGCGTTGGGGCTTCACCTACGTGATCGTCGGCGCGGAGGATGTCGAGTCGTTTGCTCCGGTGGTCGCCGAGCTCGCCGGTCATTGAGTCCCGGGCCGTGCCGACCAGCCGCAGACCGGCGAGCCCCGGCAGGGTGTCGATGCGCCGATCGATGCGGGCAGTCATCGCCGCGCCATCGTCCCCGCCGAACAGGAACGAGATGAGATGGCACACCTCCGGCTCGGGCATCACGTCGCTTCCGACCGGCGCCCAAAACCGCGTCAACGCCTGACGGGTCAGCCACTGCGCACGACGGTTGTCGGCCAGCCGCTTCGACGCCTGCGCTGCGTAGAAGTCGATGTGCCGACCCTCTTGGCGCATGATCCGCCGCAACATCTCGGCCAGTACGGGATGGTCGCATCGTTGTGCCAAACGTGCGTAGCCGGCCTGCGTCGTCCACTCGTTGATCGCGCCCCACGTCATGTGGACGGCGGTCATCGACGGCCCCACGATCATCGAGGCCAGGCCGTGGGTGAACGGCTTGATCGCCTCGGCCACGCGCCGGGTGCGCCGCAACTCCCTCACCCGCGACGCGCCGGCCTGCTCGCCGTGGGCGCGCAACACCGTTGCGATTGCCTCGCCGTGCCAGTACTCCTCGAAGCTCCAGAAGGTGAGGAACGTGGTGATCTCGGGGTCGCGATGCGCTGATGTGACCAGCAGATCGCGGAGGTAGCAGATCGTGTGCAACTCGATGTCATGCATGTAGCGCAGGCAGCGCAACACGTCGCCGTCGAGCCGATGAGTGTGGAACGCGTTGGCCAGATCAAGGTCGCGCACGTCGAGCGGTGCGACCATCTGGGTGTACTTGTCGATCGTCAGCTGCATGCCGTACGTTCGACGCACGGCACGAGCGTGGATTGGTCAGACGACCGTGACTTTGAGAGCCTCGTCGCCTTTGCGACCCTGGCCCACTTCGAACTCCACCGTCTGGCCCTCTTCGAGCGAGCGGTATCCATTGCCTTCGATGTTCGAGAAGTGCACGAACACGTCCGTACCGCCCTCTCGTGAAATGAAGCCATAGCCCTTTTGAGCATTAAAGAACTTCACGGTGCCGGTAGCCATTGCCTGTACTCCAGATTGCTTTCTGGCCCAACGACGTGTTGGGCACTCATGCCTAACGCTAGCTGGTGTGGAAGGCACCGACGACCGACATCGAACATCCCCTTTGACGGTCGATGTAGGGTGCCTGCGAGACGTTGCGTGCATGGGATCACGCCTTGTCTCGTCGAGTCGAAGCTCGAGGTCGAACGGATGCTCTTCATCAGCTACACCAGAGCCGATCGCGATGGCATCGGCACGTTGTTGACCGATCTCCGCGCCCTCGGGCACGCCGTGTGAATGGATGAGGAGCTCTCCGGTGGCCAGGTGTGGTGGAACGAGATCGTCGCCAAGATCCGCCAGTGCGATGCATTCCTTTTCCTGGTCAGCCCGTCGTCGGTCGAGTCAGAGGCGTGCCTCTTGGAGCTCTCCTATGCGACGTCACTGAACCGCATCGTCATCCCCGTGCACATCGTCGAGACCGACCTGCGGGCGATGCCGTCGTCGCTCGAATCGCACCAGATCGTGACCTACACGCATGGCGACAAGACCGAAACGATGTCGCTCGCCCGTGCGCTTGCGCAAGTCGAAGCCGGCCGGCCGTTGCCCGACCCGTTGCCGGAGGAACCACCTCTCCCCGGCTCGTACTTGGGGTCGATCCGCGACCGGATCAAGTCGAAGGACCCGATGAACCTCGATCAACAACTCGGCTTGCTCCACCGCCTGCGAGTGCGAGCCGACGACGGAGCGGGCGACGATGTGTCGTCACTGCTCACCGGCTTCCGGGCCCGAGACGATCTGTTTGCCTCCGTCGCGTCGCAGATCGACGAGCTCCACAGGTTGCTGGCGCCGCCCGCGCCCGAAGGCGAGCCGGGCTCACCGGGTTTCTTGTCGCGCTTCCGACGGCCGGTCTCGTTGGTCGATCGGGTCACGGTCGCGTTGATCGTCGTGTCGGTCGTGGCTGCCGGTGTCGCCTTGTTCAGTACCTTGTGGCAGGTCGAACACAACACGCGCAAGACGTGGGGCGACGCCGATGTCGGGCTGCAGCGATGGCATCTCATCGTGCTGGTGGTGATCTTCGTGATCGCGGCGGAGTTGGGGTTCAGCAAGCTCGGCGCCATGCGCAGGTTGGCCAGCCCGGGCGCGTTGCTCGTCTCACTGATCGGCTTGGTGATCTGGTGGTGGGGATCGGGAATCGGCGGCCTCCTGCTCGAGGAGCATGTGTCCTCCGACTCGGGCGATATCAAGCTCCGCCTGGGCATGACCGGCAGCGGCTTGTCGCTCGCGCTGGAGGTTCTCGCCGGCGTCTTGTTGACGCTTTCGGCGTACTCGCAGAACCCGATCTGAGCGGTGCTATGCCGCCTCGATGGCGCGCTGGGCTTGCCGGCGCGGCGCCCACAGCCGGCCGCCTCGGATTGCCAGGACCCACACGACCAACATGAGGTTGGTGACCAGCACGACGACGCTGGAATACAGCGTGGCGCGAACGTGCACCACGAACGTCTCGTGTCGCGCCGCACACAACGCGGCACACGAACCACTGGTCGTCGTCGGGATTGTTCTTGTCGGGGATGCTTGTCTTCTGCTGCGCCAACGGGGTCTTGCCGGCCTTGTTCTTCGGGCTCTGCGCCGGATGACTGGGGTCGAACCTTGCTTGTTCAAGGCTCAATTATTGCTTTACTACATTAGTTGCCGTACTACACATATTTCGCCCATAACCCTGCCGAAACCGTTTCACAACAAGAGGTGGAAGGTGATCGACGGATGCGGGCTAGTCTTGCACCCAACATGCAAGAGACTGACGACGACCTTGCGAATGCGACGGAGGCCCTGCTGATCGCCTCTCGGGCGCTCGTCGGCGTCGCCGCTCGCTCGATCGCAGGCGTCGACGAGGTCACGTTGCCGCAGTACCGAGCCCTGGTGGTGCTGATGCGCCCGACCCCCGTGACCGTCGGCGATCTTGCCGTGGTGCTCGACATCCATCCGTCGACCGCCACCCGGATGTGTGATCGTCTCGAGCTCAAGCGACTCGTTCGGCGCCGCCCAGGTATCTCGACGGATCGCCGCGTCACACCGGTCAGCCTCACGCCCAAGGGCCGGCGCCTGGTCGAGCGCGTCACCGAGCATCGCCGCCGCGACATTGCCGTCATCGTCGCGTCGATGTCGCTAGAGGAACGGCACAACGTGATCCGCAGTCTGACGTCGTTTGCCGTCACCGCTGGTGAGGTACCGGGCGTCGACCGCTTCGGTTGGGCCGACTCGACCCCGCACGATTCGTCCGCTGCCGGCGGATCCGCTGCGTCCTAAGCGAAGTCGTAGGGAAAGTCGGCGTCGGCTGGCTCGTCGACGAACGTCCGCGCCGCCCAGAGACGGCCACCTCGCAGCGCCAGAACCCAGACGACCAAGACGAGATTGGTGAAGAGCAACACCAAGCCGGCGTAGCCCACGGAACGAACGTGGGCCATCAGGGTTGCGTGTCGTGCCGCGCAGAGCGCAGTGCACGCTCCCCCGCTTGCCGTCGTGACCGTGCCGGGGTCGGTCGCAACCGTGCTGGCGTGGCCGGCGTGGACCTGACCCAGCTGAGCGGCCTGGATGTTGTAGTCGTGGACCGACATCGTTGCCACCTGGGCGATGCTGACGACGCTGGTGATCACGATGGTTAAGATCGCTGCCACCGCGAGCTGACGAAACTCGCGGTGGCTGTGCCCGACCCAACGGCGCGTCAGCGAGAGTGCTGCCAGCACACCCAGCAGCAGCAATGGAAGCATCAAGGTCGAGTCACGGACCCAACGCGCGAACGGTTCATGCGTCACCTCGATGGCCCCGACCGCGCCCTGCAGTGAGGTCACCCAGAACCCGTCGACGTAGGCAATCACCGCGGCGAACACCGCGACGGTCGGCCAGCTCAGATGCAATCGTTCGGTTGGCGATGGGGCCGGCGCGACGTGGTGCCGCGCCGGCAGTGAGATGTTCAACATGATCCGTCCCTCGTGTCTCGTCGATCGCCTACGGAGTGATTTCCCAGCCGAACATCATGGCGTGGTCCTCGTGAGCCAGGTTGTGGCAGTGCGCCACGTACGGGCCGACGAAGTCGCGGAAGCCGCGATAGATGATCACGGACTCGCTCGGGTCGAGCGCCACGAGGTCTTCTCTCGAGGCGTCCTCGGGGTGTCCCATGTCGGCCGTGGTCGTGATCTTGCCGTTGCGCATGACGGTTCGGTGCTCTTCCATGTGGAGGTGGAAGGGGTGCACCCAACCGCCGCCGCCGTTGCGGATCTCCCACAGGTTGAAGCTGTTCACCTTCTGCTGCGCCAG
>JANPOJ010000454.1:0-16553 GCA_031427935.1 Ilumatobacteraceae bacterium
CACACATGGCGCGGCGGCTGATGAAGGTGCCCTCGATTGGGCCGGTGGGGGTCGAAGCCCGAGGCCGGTCACGAGCGACGATCTCGCGCAGGTTGTGCACGATCACCTGCTTCTACCGTTACGCCGAACAAGAAGGGATCATCGAACACTCACCGCAGTCCACGTACGCCGACCCAAGCTCGACTACGAGTCCCACGCCATCGGCCTCGATCGCAACGAGTTGGGAGCGATGCTCGTCGCCGCCGGTCTCGCCGGCGCACGCGACCACGCGCTCATCTCACTCCTGGCTCTCAACGGGCTACGCGTCTCCGAAGCGATCGGGGCGCGGATCGAAGACCTCGCACTCCAACGCGGGAATCGCACCCTGACCGTGGTCCGCAAGGGAGGCAAGATCGTGTGCATGCCGCTCGCACCGCGCACCGCCAGAGCGGTCGATCTCGTCGTCGGCGAGCGGTTCAACGGCACCATCCTTCACGGCAACTACGGCCAACCGCTCGATCGCCACGGAGCAGCGCGCATCGTCCGGCGGATCGCCAAAGCCGCCGGGATCATCAAACAGATCGGCCCACACACCTTGCGGCACGGGTTCATCACTGCCGCACTCGACGCCGGCGTGCCACTACGCGACGTGCAAGAAGCCGCCTCACACGCCGACCCCCGAACCACCATGCGCTACGACCGAGCCCGCGTCTCGCTCGACCGAGCCCGCGTCTCGCTCGACCGACACGCCACCTACATCGTTGCCACGTTCATCGCCGGCGCAGCGCGCTGACCTCAGTCCAGCCCTTGCCAACCCGCTCCATCAGGGCAATCTGCGGTACCGGCTGCGACACGGTCCTGTGGAGTGTCTCAACGCACCGGGGTGGGCGTCAAACACAGGCTCGGCTCGGCGCGACCGAACGGCCGATCTGGTCGCTTGTTGGAATACGCGAACCGCACATATTGCGCACCGAATCGCGAGCGGATAACTACGACGTCATCAGGAAGACGTCCCGAGCAGAACGGCAACTGCGCTCCAGACATCACGTCGGACGTCAACGCACGCGGCGCAGGGCGAACGTTGCCGGACGCGGCGCTATCCCTGGGGCGTCAGCACGACCTTCATAGCCGTGTCGGCCCCCAGCGCAGTCTGCATCGCCTGGGCGACCTCGGAGAGCGGGAAGGTGTGGGTCACGGCGCGATGGAACGGCACGCGGTCGTGGTTGGCCGCGAGCATCGCCAGCGTGGAGTCGTAGGCGCGGGCGTCCTCACCGGCGACGCCAACGATCGTGAGGTTGCGACCGAGGATGCTTGCCGGGTTGATCGGCACCGTCCCGAGGTCCACGAATGCACCGACCTCGATCAACGTGCCACCGTCGCGCAGCAGTTCCAGCGATGGCCCGAAGCTGGCCGGATGGCCGGTGGCGTCGACCACGACATCGACCCCGCGACCGCCGGTGAGGTCGCGGACGAACGCGGCAGCGGCCCGGTCTGCACCACTGGCGACCAACGTGTCGGTGGCGCCGAGATCGACGCCGAGGGCGACTCGCGGCCCGAACGGATCGATGGCGATCACGCGCGCAGCGCCCATCAGGCTGGCCTTGGCCACGTGAACGATCCCCACCGGGCCGACGCCGACCACCGCGACGGTGTCGCCGGGGCGGAACCCACCGGGGCGAGGCATCTTCGCGGCGAGATCGAGGCTGTGGGTGACAGCGAACAACTCGGTCAGCACGGCGACGTTCGTCGGCAGACCGTCGGGAACATGGAACACCGGTGTGTGCGGACGCAGGTAGAGGTACTCGGCCCACCCGCCGAACAGGTGCGGCGACTCGGCGCACGTCAGGGAGTTGCCGTAGTTCTCCAGGCGCCGGCAGAAGTAGTACGGGTAGTCGCCGCGGCAGAACTCACACTCGCCGCAGGCTCGGTTCGGCGCCGGTACGACGCGGTCACCGACGCGCAGTGGTGTGCCGTCGAACGCGGTGGCGCCACCGTCGCCGATCGCGGCGACGATGCCCACGTTCTCGTGGCCCTGGATGATCGGGAACGGCGTTGATGAGGCGTGATCCGTGCCCGCGTACTGCTGCGTCTCACCGCGGAACGTGTGCTTGTCGGTGCCGCAGATCCCCGATGCCAGCATCTCCAGCAACACGGCCCCGGGCTCGAGGTGCTGCGGATATGGAAAGCGTCGGAGCTCGAGTTGCCCGGGAGCGACGAGTGTGGCTGCGAGTACGTCGGCGGTCATCGCCGGAGCGTAGGCGCTGCATTGCGTCGGCTCTCGACCCTGAGCAGCGCCTCAGGCATGGTGGCTCGTCGCTCCGCGACGGACGATCCGGCCGTACGGCCGAGCCGCTGCAACTCAGAAACTCCCACGAGGGCAGCAAGCACTGCGACCGACGCGAGGCGACGAGCCATGACCTCATTGAGATCCGTCCGCCGCCATCGCGCCAGGGTCGAACGTCACCGAATGACGCCCGACGGCGATCCGCTCGCCAAGATGAGTGCGTGGACCTGATGGCCGCGCTGATCGAGCATGGAATGCTGCTGCAATCTGCCCGTGGCCCGCTTCCCAATGTGGCCGAGCTGGTGGCCGGCGAGCCGATCTCAGGCAGTTGGTGGGGTCATCCGAAGGGGCACGAGATCTTCGCCGAGTTGGAAGCCCTGGATGAGTCGCCCGACGTCGTGCGGATGCGCCTGGTGAACGGCAAGGTCACGCTGGTGCACCGTCGCCTGTGGCCGGCCCTGGTCAGGGTCGCCGATCGCTTCGCTGCGCCGCGACTGGCGGCGCTGCACGAGGAGCACACGGCGTCGGGTGCGCACCGCGTGCACGAGCAACCGTTCCCCGACTGGGTTCCGGTCGACATCGCCGAAGCTGCACGCCAGTTGACCGACGCCGAGGCGCTCGCCCAACTCCCCGCCTGCCTCTCCGGGTTGGCATGAGCGCCTGTAGACGGCAGACTTGGCGGGTCGAAGGGGAGTAGCCCTCGGGATCGGTCGTCAACACGGTAGCGATAGCTGCCCGGCCCCCCGCCCGCCACCAGCGGGAGCAAGACCTTCGGCTGTCCGTGTGATCGAGACAGTCGAAAGGTGTCTGCATTGTTGCTTGCTACTTCCCCCTCGGGCGATCGTTCCAATTTCGTCGACATCGACGTGTCTGTCGGGGCGTGGATCGCTCTGCTGGCGGTGATCGTCGCCATGCTGGCGATCGATCTGTACCGGCACCGCGAGGCGCACGCGCCGACACCGAGAGAGGCTGCCACCGAGTCGGTCATCTGGGTGATGTGCGGCCTGGCGTTCGCCGCGGTGATTGCATTCACGTACGGCAGCGGGGCCTTCGGCGAGTTCATCAGCGGCTACCTGATCGAGAAGTCGCTGAGCGTCGACAACGTCTTCGTCTGGTCGATGTTGTTCGCCACGATGTCGATCCCGCTGAAGTACCAGCATCGGGTGCTGTTCTGGGGGATCTTCGGCGCCCTGGCGTTGCGGGCGATCTTCATCGTCTTGGGGAGTGCCCTCATCAGTCGCTTCTGGTGGCTGCTGCTGGTGTTCGGGGTCTTCCTCGTCTACACCGGCGCCAAGATCATCCGCCACCGCGACGACGAAGCCGAGGAGGAATCAACCCGCGGGCTGGGTCTGCTGCGCAAGGTCATGCCGGTCACCGACGACCTCGACGGACAACGGTTCTTCACCAGGCTGAACGGCAAGCGCGCGGCCACGCCGCTGTTGGCCGCGCTGGTCGTCGTCGAGATGACCGACATCATCTTCGCGGTCGACTCCGTCCCGGCGATCCTGGCGGTGTCGAACGAGTCATACCTCGTGTTCGCCTCGAACGCCTTCGCGATCCTCGGCCTGCGGGCGATGTACTTCCTGCTGGCCAACGCCAAGGAGCGGTTCCACTACCTGTCACACGCGCTCGGCGGCATCTTGATCTTCGTCGGCATCAAGATGACGGTCTCGCATTGGTTCCACATGAGCACGTACCTGTCGCTCGGCATCATCGTCGCCATGCTCGTCGCAGCGATCGTGTTCAGCCAGCGGCGGGCGCGACTTTCTTCTTCGGAGGAGGAACACCCACCGACGGCGCCCGGTCGGCCCACTCGGGCCAGCGCCGACGACTGACGATCGACAGCAGCCGCAGCAGCTTCATCGCCTTCTCGTCCTCTTGAGCCGGGCGGGCGATGATCACGCCATCGGCGATCATGCGGGTGATGACCTCTTCACCCAGCTCGGTTCGCACGATGGTCAGCGTCCAGTCGTTGTCCTCACCGATGCCGCCCGTGGCGATGTCGCTGTGCTCGGCGGCGAAGTCTGGGCAGTTCTTGCAACCCTCGCGAGTCCACTGGTGGCACTCCTTGAGGTCGATCTCGTGATACGTGCCGTCCTTCATCCAGATCTGGAACACGCCCTTGATGTTCATCTTGGCCATGTCGGCCTTCTTCAAGCCGTACTTGGCCTCGAACAACTCGGGGAAAATCGCGTCGTCGAACGTCTTCGAACACAGCAGTCCGATGTTGAAGACGAAGGGCTTGCCGACCTTGCCTGCCTTGCGGTCCCACATCACCGGTGGCGACGACGTCTGACAACCCATTCCCACCAGTGCCAACCGGGTCATCCCGGCATCGATGGCCTCACGGAGCGCCAGCGGGTTGGCGCAATAGGTGTAGCGGCTGCCGGCGGTGGCCAGCACGTCGTCGACGTTGCGTGCCAGCACCGGCTTGGCCTTCCACGCGTCGTCGGGCTCGACGCCGCTGACCATCGCCGCCTCGATGTAGTCGTTCTGCATCAGCCACACCAGCATTGCCGAGACGAAGCCGCCGTCTTGACCCTTCTCGTGCTGCACCTTGTCGGTCGCACGCGTCAGCAGCAGTTGCCGCCAGATGCCCGCCATCTCGTCGGGCTCGCGGATGCGGCCGAACAGATGCATGTCGGCGCTGGTCTCCCATGTGCGGAAGCGCGGGCACGCACGCGTGCAGGTGGTGCACCCCTTCTCGCCGTGGATGCAGTTGTCGAGGCCGAGCTCCTCCTCGAGGTGAAATGGCTTGTACTTGCCTTCCTCGTGCTCGTAACCGATCACGTCGTGCGGACACGTGACGACGCAGCCGGCGCACCCCGTGCACAGCCCAGTCGTGATGACCTCTTCGTACAGCTCTTTCCACTGAGCGGTCCAGCGCTCGGCTTTGGCCGGCGGTGATTCAGTCACGGTCATGGTCCGACTCTAGGTGTCAGACCGCGTCGCTGCCCTCTTCGCCCGTGCGGATGCGCACCAGGCGATCGACCTCGGTGACCCAGATCTTGCCGTCACCGATCTTGCCCGTCGCCGCCGCATCGCGGATGGTGTCGACGAGCCGATCGGCCAGCTCATCATCGACGACCAGTTCGATGCACACCTTGGGGACGTAGTCGATCTTGTACTCGGCGCCACGGTAGGTCTCCGAATGACCACCCTGGCGACCGAATCCTCGCGCCTCGCTGACGGTCATGCCCTGCACACCAGCGGCCTTCAACGCCTCTTTGACGTCGTCGATCTTGAACGGCTTGACGATCGCGGTGATGAGCTTCATCGAGCGATTCTACGACACCGGCCGGTCGGAAAAAGGCAGCGTCCCCAGGCCATCTGCGGAAAGACGACCTGGGGACTGCCCCTGACAATGGGCGTCGTTGGGTGCGACGTCGCCCAATGTTCTGGCCAGCCGCCTAGGGCGACCGGCAATCGCGTACTGTACGCGTGTCCAATGGCTGCTGTACAGCCCCTTGGCCAACTTTCTCGTGAACTATCGCACGAGGATTCCCCGGTAGCACGATCATTGCCACCCAGCGTGATCTGGGTTCACCCGAGCGAGGTTTCAGTGCAACAGCGACAGCCTGCGACCGACCCGTTCACCGGCCAAGGCGCGCTGATGGCCAGCAGATCGAGCAGCAGCCTGCCGAGGTCGATCGCCTCCGTCGTGGCCGCGATCACGGGTGGTCGCCGGCCAGGGCGGATGCTGCGTCGACCGCATCGTCGCTCAACATCCAGCCCCGGCTGCGCACCGTCACCACCGAATTCGGACCCAGGGCGCGGCGGATCGCCACCAGGAGGCTGTCGCAGCGTCGCTCGCTGAGATCGGCGAGCCCGGCGCGACGAGCCAACTCGCGGCGGCTGATCACCCGTCCACGGTTGGCCAGCAGCACACTGAGAACCGACTGTTCCTGCTCTCCCCATCGATACACGAGGGGGTGTGTGTGTCGATCCGGAACAGCAGGACCAGCGGTGGCCATGTCGCAAGACGCTAAGAGCTGCACGTTTCCCGATCGTGTGGTCAGTGTGAACGGAATGTGAACCCGTGACCCATGCCACCGGTGGAGAACTCGTGCGTTGTCAGGCGGCGAGTGAATACTGGTGCGATGGACCTGGCCTACACCCCTGACGTCGAGGCCTTCCGCGTCGAAATCCGGGAGTGGTTGGCGTCGAACCTGCCCACCGGTTGGGGCAGCGCCGACTTCGAGATGACGCCCGAGGAACGCAAGGCGTTCAACGAGCAGTGGCCGAAGAAGCTGTACGCCGGTGGCTGGATCTGCGCGACCTGGCCGAAGGAGTACGGCGGCAAGGGCCTCAGCACGATGCAGGGCGTGGTCCTGGCCGAGGAGTTCGCCAGACTCAAGGCACCGATGCGGGCCGACTTCTTCGGCGACACGCTGGTCGGGCCGACCATCCTGCAGTGGGGCACCGAGGAGCAGAAGCAGGAGTTCCTGCCGCGCATCCTCAACGGTTCGGTGCGTTGGTGCCAGGGCTTCAGCGAACCGAACTCCGGCTCGGACCTTGCCTCGTTGATGACCAGTGCGGCGCTCGACGGCGACGAATGGGCGATCAATGGTCAGAAGGTCTGGACGACCGGCGGGCACCACGCCGACTACTGCTTCTTGTTGACCCGCACTGATCCCGATGCCCCTAAGCACAAGGGGATCTCGTACCTCCTGGTCCCCATGCGTCAATCCGGCGTCGAGGTCCGCGGGATCACCCAGCCGGATGGCACGGCGGAGTTCTGCGAGGTCTTCTTCTCCGAAGCGCGATGCCCGAAGGACAACGTCGTCGGTGGCGTCAACAACGGGTGGAAGGTGGCCAACTCGACGTTGGCGTTCGAACGCGGCCAGTCGGCCACTACCGGCTACCGGCGCTTCGAGGACGAGTACAAGTTGCTGGTCGACCAGGCACGGGGGAGCGGGGCCCTGGCGGATCCGGTGATCCGGCAGCGTCTGGCCCGCTACTACACCAAGGTGCAGTTGCTGCGGATCAATGGGCTGCGGTCGCTATCGGCCACCCTGGCGGGTACCAAGGACGCCGGTGTCGGCGCCCTCGGCGCGACCAACAAGATGTTCTGGAGTGAGATGCATCAAGAGGCCATGGAGTTGGCTCTCGACGTGTTCGGCCCCGCCTCGATGCTCGTGGAGACCGGGCCGGCAGCGGGCTCGTGGCCCGGTGCGGTTCGTGACAAGCGCCGTGCGGGCTACCTCGTCAGCCCGATGATCAGCGCGTTCTTCTTCAGTCGCAGCGAGACCATTTGGGGTGGTACCAGCCAGATCCAGCGCAACATCGTCGGCGAGCGCGTGCTCGGCCTTCCCAAAGAACCATCCTGACCTCGCCCCGGATGCAGGTCGACCAGGTGGACATGGGGCGCCGCCCCCCGATGTTCACGAAACCCTTCGTGCTCGTGACCGCGGCGGCGCTGGCGATGTTTGTCTACGTCGGTGTGATGATCCCGCTCCTGCCGCGGCTGATCGAGGAGCAACTCGGTGGCAACGAGATCGACATCGGCTTGAACCTGGCGGCGTTCAGCATCGCCGCCGTGCTGATCAGACCCAAGCTCGGTCGCTACGCCGAGCGCCATGGTCTGCGCTCGACGATGATCAGCGGGGCGCTGCTTGCCGCGGCGGCCACGGTGGTGTGCACGCTGATCGACACCCGGTGGGGTCTACTGCCGTTGCGTTGTCTGCAGGGAATCGGTGAAGCCTCGGTGTTCGTCGGCGCGGCGACGAGCATCAGCGATCTGGCGCCGCCGGGCCGCGGCGCAGAAGCGGCGAGCTACTTCTCCGTCGCAGTGTTCGGCGGCCTCGGCCTCGGCCCGGTGATCAGCGAATCGGTGATCGGCAAGCATCGCTTCGATGCCGGGTTGTGGGTCGCCGCCGGGTTCGCCTTGCTGGCGGCCGCGATGGCCACGCTGACCCCGAAGGGTGTCCGGCACCACGACGACGGCGGCCCGCGTGGCCCTCGGTTCCATCGCTCGGCCATCCCTACCGGCCTGGTCCTGGCGCTGGGCGTCGGAGGCTTTGTGACCTTCACGGCGTTCATGCCCGACTACTCGACCACCGTCGGTCTCGATGGGTCGAAGTGGGTCTTTGCGACCTATGCGGCAGTCTGCTTGTTGATCCGCGTGGTCGCGGCACGCGTCCCCGATCAGATCGGGCACGGCCGTGCGGTCACGATCGCGCTCTCATTCATGTCGGCCGGATTGGCCATGCTGTTCCTCTGGCCGCACCCGGTCGGCGTGTTCGTCAGCACGGTCATCATGGCGATCGGCATCTCGTTCAACTATCCGTCGCTGATGGCCATGACGGTCAATGCCGTGCCAGAGCGCGAGCGGGTCCGGGCGATCTCGACGTTCACGATGTTCTTCGAGATCGGCACGGCGACGGGCGCCCTGGTGTTCGGTACCCTCGCCGATCTCACCACCAAGCGCACCGCGTTCCTCGGCGGCGCAGCGGTGTGCGCCGTCGGCCTGATCGTGCTGTGGAAGGTTGCCGTACCGCGATCACGACCGCACGTGGCTGTCTGAATTCCGCTAGTCAGACGGACGATCGCGGACCACAATGACCACGTGATCCTCGACGACGAACAGTGCTATCGAGCAGCGCAAAGCCGCGACAGCCGCTTCGACGGCTGCTTCATCACGGCCGTGAAGACCACAGGCATCTACTGCCGGCCGAGTTGCCCGGCGATGACCCCGAAGCGGCACAACGTCGAGTTCTTCGTGACCGCAGCGGCCGCCCAGCAGCACGGCTACCGGGCGTGCAAGCGGTGCCGCCCCGATGCCTCGCCCGGGTCACCCGAGTGGAACGTACGCGCCGACGTCGTCGGCCGGGCGATGCGGTTGATCGCCGACGGTCTTGTCGATCGCGAGGGGGTTCGTGGCCTCGCCACCCGGCTGAGCTACAGCGAGCGCCAGATCAATCGGCTGCTGACCAGCGAACTGGGTGCCGGCCCACTGGCGCTGGCTCGCGCACAACGTGCCCAGACGGCGCGCACCCTGATCGAGACGACGACCATGCCGATCACGCAGATCGCCTTCGCCGCAGGCTTCGCGAGCGTGCGGCAGTTCAACGACACCATCCGAGAGGTCTTCGCCTCGTCGCCCACCGATCTCCGCGGGGCTCGTCGGCCGAATGCTGCCGCCGGCACGTTGTCGCTGCGCCTCCCGTATCGCGCACCGTTCCACAGCGAGTCGATCTTCGGGTTTCTCGGTGACCGTGCTGTGCCTGGAGTCGAGATGTGGGATGGCGCCACCTATCGCCGATCACTGCGACTGAACCACGGCAACGCCGTCATCGCACTGACTCCCGGAGCGAATGCGCCGGGATCCAACGCGGTCACATGCACCCTGCACCTCGACAACGTCGCTGACGCCCAAGCGGCGGTGCAACGCTGCCGGCGTCTGCTCGACCTCGACGCGGATCCCGACACCGTCGAGTCGCAGTTCGCCGATGATCCTGTCCTCGGGTCACTGGTTCGGAAGCGACCGGGCCTGCGCTCGCCGGGGCACCCTGACGGCGTGGAGTTGTTGACCCGGGCGGTGCTCGGCCAGCAGGTGTCGGTGAAAGGGGCGCGCACGCTGGCTGCCCGGTTGGTTGCAGCGGTCGGCGATCGACTCCCGGCGCCGGTCGACGGTGTGACCCACGCCTTCCCGACAGCGGCGGCCATCGCCAACTGCAGTCCGGCCGACTTCGCCATGCCGACCGCCCGCGGACGAGCGCTGATCCACGCCTGCGAGCAGTTGGCGACTGGGCGCATCGTGATCGATGCCGGTAGCGATCGCGACGAGATCGCCCGCCAACTCGAGTCGTTGCCCGGCATCGGGCCGTGGACCGCTAGCTACGTTGCGTTGCGCGCATTGGGCGATCCCGACGTGTTCCTCCCGACCGACATCGGTGTGCGCAACGCCTTGCGTGCAATCGGTGTGGATTCGACACCGAAGGCCGCTGCACACCTGGCCGAGTCGTGGCGACCGTGGCGCTCGTATGCGCTGCATCACCTTTGGGCGAGCCTGCAATGAAGGAGATCGATATGTACCAAACCGTGACCATGGATACTCCGGTCGGCGAGCTCCGCCTGATCGCCGGCGAGCGCGGGCTACGAGCGATCCTGTGGGGCGCGGAAGACGCGGCCCGGATCGCCTCGATCGACGAAGCCGACGTGGTCGACGGTCCCAACGCGGTGCTCGATCAGGCGGTGTCCCAGCTCGAGGAGTACTTCGACGGGACCCGCCGCGAGTTCGACCTGCCGCTCGACCCGCAGGGCACGCCGTTCCAGCAGTCGGTGTGGATGGTGCTGCGCACGATCCCGTACGGCCGCACGATCAGCTACGGGCAACAAGCCGGCCAGCTCGGTGACCCGAACAAGGCTCGGGCAGTCGGCGCCGCCAACGGCAAGAACCCGCTCAGCATCGTCGTGCCGTGCCACCGCGTGATCGGCGCCGGTGGCCAACTGACCGGGTTTGCCGCCGGTCTCGACGTCAAGTCGTGGCTCCTCGACCACGAGCGCCAACCCCGACTGCTGTAGCAAAGTCGTGGTGTGTGTCCGATCGCGCGGTCGTCGCGACACCGGGCTCACATCGGAGAAGTCAGGTGCTGTGGCGGGCCCTGGCTTGTTGCTCGCGGCGGGCCTTGGCGTCGGCCTGCTTGGCGATCTTGGCGGCCTTGCGCTTGGCCTTGATCTCCTCGTCGGCGGTCGGTGGCGGCAGCACGGCAACTTCTTCGTGCTCGGCGGGGGGCAGCGCCAGCGTCTCGTCGTGCTTCAGCAAACGCGTCAGCGTGACCGACGCAGCAGCCTCGCCGGCGACCGAGCCGGCCATCATCACCCGAACGGTGGCCACGCCGTGCTTGTCGATCAGCGCAGGAGCGGCTTCCAGTAGTTCGGCCTCGGTGGGGTTGTCGGAATGCTCGCCCAGCGCCTCGATGCAGTCGGCCAGGCATGGGTCGCACAGCAACGTCGTGATCTGCTCGAGACCGCCGTTCAACCGCCCTCTGGCCGCCGTGGCGCGCATCGCCAAAATGCGGGTCGCCGGCTCGGTGAAACCTCCCTCGCGCGCCCCGCAGATCTCGTCCAACGCGGTTCGGTGGTCGTCGGGCAGGCTGGTCACCAACGCTTCGAGTTCTTCGTCGGTCATCGCCGTGAATGCCCTGTCGAGCAACGTCAGGCCTTGGAGGCGGTTCTTCATCTGGTTCATCGGCATTCGAGGCTACCGGTCAGGCGGGAGTCGTCCGGACTTCGATGTAGCGGTCGACGGGCAGGACGGCGTTGATGAAGGTCTGCAAGGTGGACGGCGTGATGTCGTGCAACACGCCTGGTCGGTCCCTGAACTGCGTGATCAGCTCCGGCTTGTCGGGCGCTTTGGCGAGCAGAGCGCCGATCGTCTGGTTGTCGAAGTACGAGTAGTTCTTGTCCATCTCGGCGATCGCCGCGTCGAACTCTTCGGTGGTCGGGCCTGCACTTCGCAGTGAGGTGATGTCGTCGATCACGACGCTCGACAACTTGGCGATGTTGGTGGGATCGCCCGTCACGTTGAGGAACGACTCGACCAATTGGTCGGGCTCGATGTTGAGCCCGACAGACGCCGAGGGCGAGTACGAGGCGCCGAGCGCTTCGCGGATGTGGTCGGTCAGCCGGATGTTCAACACACTGGTCAGCACGTCGGCGTACACCGAGTCGGTGGCGGGGTCGGGGATCGGTGTGGTCCAGTCGAAGGTCAACGAGCCCTTGTTTCCCGTGCCGGCATGCACCTCTCTGGTGACGACGCTCGACGGGGGATCGGGTTGGAAGTCCTTGTACTGCTCGGTCGTGCCGCTTCCGGCCAGCGTTCCGAAGTAGCGGCGAACCAGGTCCGTTGCCACGTCGATGTCGAAGTCTCCGGAGAGCGCGAACACCCAGTCGCTGGCGTTGGTGAACCGGTCGCGCCACACGCGCTCGATCGCGCCGAGGTCCAGCCCGGCGAGCTCCTCCTGCGTCGGGACGACGCGGAAGCGCGGCTCGCTGCCGAACCTGGCATCGGTGTAGGCGATGTACTCGGCCAGGTCGGGGTCGCTGTTCGGATCATCGACGTACGACTGCAGCGTCTCGACCGTGGACTCGAGGGCGACGCTGTCGAATCGCGGAGCGGACATGTAGAGGTTGACCATCTGCAGCAAGCGCTCGAGATCGTCGGTAGTCGACGTGCCGACGAAGTTCTCGCTCGTCTGATCGATCGAGGGATACAGCTCGATGGCGGCGCCCGACAGTGCCGTGTCGAGTGCCACCGCGTCGAGGTCGCCGATGCCGCTGGAGGTGACCACGCTGACAGCGTTGAGTGCGTCGGGCACATCGGCGTCAGCCACCAGCGACAAGCCACCCGGGCTCGTCGCCGAGAGGTAGACGTCGTTGTCGGCGATGGAGGTCGGGTTGAGCACGACCTGCGCCCCGTTCTCGAACGTCAGCATCGTCGGGGCGATGAAGGCACCGTCGGTGTCGAGCGGTTTCGACGATGTCTCCTCCACCGGCTCCGGCGGGGTCATCAGCGTCGAATCACCTGCGGCGGTGGCCTCTCGCGCGGTGAGGTCGATGGTGGGCAGCGCGGCGATGCGATCGAGCACGTCGGTCTCGGTGGGCACATCGGCCAGCGAGTCGGGCGCGACGACCATCACGTGCGGTGCGGCGTCACCGAGCAGGTTGTTGAACGCCTGGCCGACGGCCTCGGGTGTCACCTCGTCGTAGATCGAGTTGTAGATCTGGAACGACTCGTCCGCAGTGGGGATCGTCAGGCCGACCAGGAAATGATCGACGTATCGCGAGATGTAGTCGATGTCTTGCACCGTGTCGCTGCTGTCGAACTCCGCCTGGTTCTGGCTGCGATAGTCGCGCAGCGTGCGATCGAGCTCGCCGCTGTCGAAGCCGAATCGCCGAACTCGCTCGAACTCCGCGGTGACCGAGTCGAGTGTGGCCGACAGCTGGCCGGGCTCGCCGCTGACCATCACACTCGGTGCATCGAGCCGTCGCACCACACCGTTGTTGCCGACCGAGGCGCTGGTGATCGGGGCCAACCCACGGGAGATGTCGTCGTTGAGGCGGGTGGCGATCATGTCGAAGGCCAGCGAGATCAGCGTGTCGTGACGCAACGATTCGATCGAGCCGTCGGCGACGAACGGTCTCGGCAGCGTGACCTCGACATCACCGGTGGTCGCGTCGGGATCGACCAAGACCGTCGCGGCCGCCGAGCCAAACGTGCCGAGCGCCGGTTCGGTTCGCTGCGTGGCCTCGCCTCGTGGCGTCAGTGGCTCGAAGCGGTCACGGATCTCGGCCTCCATGTCGTCGAGATCGATGTCGCCGACCACCAGGATCGCCGCATTGTCGGGCCGGTACCAGGTGTCGTAGAAGCGGCGCAGTAGCTCCGGCGT
The DNA here is from genome assembly GCA_031427935.1 of Ilumatobacteraceae bacterium. Classification (GTDB taxonomy): domain Bacteria; phylum Actinomycetota; class Acidimicrobiia; order Acidimicrobiales; family Ilumatobacteraceae; genus JAENVT01. Next base: position 13,657 of record JANPOJ010000454.1, read on the forward strand.
CATCGCGTTGATCGCCGTGTCGGTTCCGATCGGCTGGCGACCTTCGTACCCGGAGCCCGTCAGGAACATCGCCTCGCTGGTCTTGGCGACCCGCCCGTCGAACGACTGGTCGCGCTGGCGCCACTCGTCGAGCACGACCCCCTTCTCGCTCTCCACTTGCTTGGGATCGAGCGTTGCCGCCGACAGCCATTCGCGCAGCACGTCGAGTCCCGTCCCGAGGTTGGTCGACTTGGTCGTGGGAACGGTCAGCTCGAAGACCGTCTCGTCGTACGACGTGTAGGCGTTGACGTCGGCCCCGAACTCCATGCCGAAGCCCCGGAGCGTGGCGATGAGGTCATTGGCGGGGAACTCGGTCGTCCCGTTGAAGAGCATGTGCTCGAGGAAATGGGCGGTGCCCGACTGATCCGAGTCTTCTTGACCGGAGCCGGCGTTGACCGCCAATCGCATCTCCGCACTGCCACCGGGGCGGTTGTTGGACCGGATGTACACAGTCAGCCCGTTCGACAAGGTGAGGATCCGCACTTCGGGGTCGTCGAGCACCGGAGCCCCGTTGGAGCTGGAGATCGGCGTCGCATCGCGGGCAACAACCCCGGGGCCTGTCGAGGCGCAACCGGCGACGAGCATGGCAACGACGACGACCCACCGCACCCGCCGGCCCCCGTTGCCCATTGCCACGCAACGCTACATCGTCGATGCCTGCCGCTGCACGCTGTCGATCGTTGTCGTCAGGGTCGTCGACCGAGGAATGCGACCAGTTGTTCGGTTGGTCCGGCGTCGGCGGTAACTGGCTGTTCGGGCCCAAACCGGCCGGACCGGATGTCGGGCGAGATCGTTGCTCGACTCACTTCCAACGCCGCCCGGGCAACGTCGTCGGGAAGGTGCGTGGGTTGCCCCGTTGCGCAGGCCAGATCCCATGTGTGTGTGGTGGTGTCGAGGAGGTTGATCCCGGCGAGGACCCGGCCGGGCATCGGGCCGGCGGGGGAGTGGAGCACCTGATCGAAGACGCCCGGAGTGCGCCAGGCGGCCAGCGTCGACGCGGCGATGTCCTGGAATTGCGCTGCCGGATCTGTACCCAGCTCGAAGGGAGTGCCTGGCGATCCACTCGCGGCAGCACCGAGGCCGGCGACGACGCCGATGGTGTGGGCGAGCAGATCGCGCACGGTCCACTCCTCGCAGGGCGTCTTGTTGTCGTACTGGTCGGCGCTGATGTTGCCGATGACGCCGTGGGCGTGTTGGAAGGACTGGTCGAGGCTGTCGATGAGATCCATTGATGTTCCAATCTGTGTAAGATATTGCTTACACACTCGCGAACCTGGCGCGTGATTGCAAGAGGAAGCTGTGCGGAGGTGGTGCGATGGACGAGGCGTTGCGGGCCGTTGCCGACCCCACTCGCCGCGCCATTCTGCGCCTGGTGCGCGACGGCGAGCTGCCTGCCGGCCAGATCGCCGAGCACTTCCCGTCAATGAGCCGGCCGGCGGTCTCGCAGCATCTCAAGGTCTTGGTGGATTCAGGCCTCGTCGATGTGCGCCCCGATGGCAACCGCCGTTTCTACCGGTGGCGGCGCGAGGGACTCCACGACGCGGCCGCGTTTCTCGACGAGATGTGGCCCGACAGCCTTGCTCGACTCAAGCAAGCCGCGGAGCGCGAAGAGTGGCCCGAACGAGCCAGAGCAGCATCGCGATCGACACGAGCGAGCCGAAAGGACACATCACGGTGACTGAGCCAGATACCAAGGTCGTCGAACAGACCGTACGCATCAGTGCCCGCCCGGAGACGGTCTGGCGGTATTGGACCGATCCACAGCGCATGTGCGATTGGTGGGGCGCGACGGCTGAGCTCGACCCTCGACCGGGCGGCATCTGCCGTGTAGAGATGGGTGGAGGGCCGGTCATGCGCGGCGAGTACATCGAACTGGTCCCGTACGAACGCATCGTCTTCAGCTTCGGCTGGGAGCCGACCGATGCTGGCCCCGACATCGCCCCGGGATCCAGCACGGTCGAGGTCACCCTCGTCGCCGATGCCGGCGACACCATCATGGTCCTGCGACACACTGGTATCCCCGACGCGTACGTCGACCTCCATCGTTCCGGGTGGGAGCAGTTCCTCGCCCTTCTGGCCGGCGCGGCCTCGTCGAGCGCGGCGAGCGAGACCACGTGAACGTCGACGTCGAGACCGAGATCGTCATCGCCCGACCCGTCGCCGACGTTGCCGCGTACACAGCCGATCCGTCCAACGCGCCGGCGTGGTACGACAACATCGACACCGTCGAGTGGAAGACCCCACCACCTGCCCAGGTCGGCTCGGTCGTCGAGTTCGTCGCCCGCTTTCTAGGCCGCACCTTGCGTTACACCTACGAGCTGGTCGAGTGGGAGCCCGGTCAGCGGTTGGTGATGCGAACCCAGCAGGGCCCGTTCCCCATGGAGACGACGTACACATGGAGCGTGACCGAAAGCGGCTCCACTCATATGAAGCTTCGCAACCGCGGTGAGCCCGCGGGGTTCTCCAAGCTCATGGCGCCGATCATGAAACCGGCGATGCGACGGGCGAACCGAAAGGATCTCGCCAAGCTGAAGAAGATCCTGGAGTCGTAGCGGTTCGGTTGGATCACGGTCTGCCCCGGCATGACCAATGTGCGTCCGAGGGGCGCGATTTCATCAGCAGACCGACGTATCGAGCGAGTGTTGTTCCTTGAGCTGATCGACCCGGGAACCGCTGAGACCGACGAGTCGCCGGGCATCGACGATTCTGGCAAAGCGGTCCTGCTTCCCGGGGAGACGGTGCTCTTCGAATCGAAGACCTTCCCGTCGATGCGAACTGTCGACGCCGCATCGGGCAAGGCTCGTGACACACACGTTCCGGGTGACGGTGGCCGGTCACGGCATCGATCCTCGGGGTTC